>SCUG01000597.1 GCA_004297645.1 Saprospiraceae bacterium
CGCCGCCTCCGGCGGTGCCGGGGGGAGGGGATATTGGGGGCTTCGCCCCCAAACCCCTAAGCCAGCGAAGCCAGCGCCAAATACCCGGGATGGACAAAACCTAACGCTCGACAGTATAATTGCAAAAGCTCCACTTTGAATAATTTCCCGGGACAAGTTTTATATTTGTGATAAATCACCTTTCGGACACTTGCCCATCAGCCTTTCAATTCTAATAAGTGAAGTCATTATTTCAGGAAATCCCAAACCATCACAAGCCTTTAGAGCTTGGGTGCTTTGACAACATAATTACTAACTAAAACTACCCAATTTTATGAAACGAATTCTACCACTTATCACGATGGGCGTTTTGGCTGCCCAGCTTTGTTATGCGCAACTGCCTCCCGGAAGCACTGCCCCCAACTGGACCATGACTGATTTGAATGGAACTTCCCACACGCTTTACGATTATCTCAACAACGAGAAAGTCGTGTTCCTCGACTTCTCAGCCACCTGGTGCGGCCCATGCTGGAACTACCACAACACACATGCGTTTAAAGATTTGTACAATGAATACGGCCCAAGCGGCACAGACAATGTCATGTGTTTCTTTATCGAAACCGACGCCTCCACGAATACCAATTGCTTGTATGGTCCGGCAGGTTGCGTAGGTGGCACACAGGGCAACTGGGTATCAGGTACTCCTTACCCTATCATTGATGATGCCTCGCAAAGTGGCCCCTATGCCATCAACTACTACCCGACGATTTACGGGGTTTGCCCCAGCAAAGAAATTACGGAAGTCGGGCAGGTGCCCAAACCCCAGCTATGGAGTTTTGCACAAGGTTGCTCGGCCCCCAACCTCAATGTGACGGCACTGACCAATGTCAATTGCTATGGGCAGACTACCGGCGCAATTTCCATCGGCCTGACCGGAGGAATATCCCCCTTCACCTTCCAATGGAACAATGGTGCCACCACACAAAACCTCACCAACATCCCGGCAGGCTCGTACAGTGTGACGGTCACCGGTTCATTGGGCGGCACCAAAACTTTGGGGCCTATTTTAGTTACTCAGCCTGCCACCCCGCTAAACGTCACTGTTTCTGGCGTCACTCCGGCAGGTTGTGGCTTTGGAGGCACCGCTTCCGTTGACGCAAGTGGTGGCACACCCGGATACAGCTATCTTTGGAGCAATGGCGCCACCACCGCCAGTATCTTCAATGTGCCTCCAGGCACTTACAGCGCCACCGCCACCGATGAAAACGGCTGCACGGACTTCGCGGGCAATATCGTCATCGCTCCGCCTGCCGTTCCTACCGCGGCAGCGGCAGTGCCCAACCAAATTGATTGTAACAATACCAGCATCACACTCGATGGCACTGGCTCAACTACCGGCTCTACCATCGTTTACGTTTGGTCAACATCTAACGGCCATATCGTCTCCGGGGCCACCACACTCAACGACTGCGTCGTTGACCAAGCCGGTACCTATAATTTATTAGTTTACAATTCCGAAAGTGGCTGCACCGCCACTGCCTCTGTCACTGCAACTGCCAACACAGCCCTGCCTGCTTCATCAGCAGGCGCTGGTGGAACTATTACCTGCACCATCACTCAATTGACATTAAACGGCTCTGGTTCATCGGGCACCAACATCGAATACCTGTGGACAACCGTGGGCGGCAATATCGTTTCCGGCGCCACCACTCTCCACCCTTTAGTAAATGCTGCGGGTGAATACACTCTGACGGTATCCAACACCGGCAACGGTTGTACCGCCAGCGACGACGCCACCGTGACAGCCAGCACGGAGGCTCCCAACGTTTCAGCCACCGGAGGCGAGCTGACCTGTTCGAATTCGACCGTTCAACTGGCCGGCAATTCGACGACCAACGGAGTGGACTTTGCCTGGTCGGGGCCTGGCGGATTCAGCTCCACCGAACAAAACCCTACCGTTTCAACTGCCGGTACTTATACCCTGACTGTGACCGATGGAAACAACGGTTGCACCGCAGGTGCCGATGCCGCTGTGATTGAAAATACAACCACCCCGCAAGCTTCCGCCGAAGGCGGTACCATCGATTGCAGCAATGCCACGGTGACACTCGCCGGAAGCTCCTCCACACCGGGTGTAACTTATGAATGGGCAGGACCGAATAGCTTTAGCTCTACCGAGCAAAACCCGGAGGTGGAAAATGACGGAAACTACACCCTGACGGTGACAGCACCCAATGGATGCACAGAAATCGCCACGGCTATCGTCAATGAGAATATCGCTCCGCCAACGGCCGATGCCGGAGCGAATGGCTTGCTGAACTGCAACGCCAGCTCCGTCGTCCTCAACGGAACCGGCTCATCGGGCGGCAACCAGTACAGCTACCTCTGGACTACCACCAACGGCAATATCGCATCCGGTGAAACAACACTGACACCCACCGTGGATGCCGCAGGCAGCTATACCCTGACCGTGACCAACAATAACAACGGGTGTACCAGTACTGCCGCAACCACCGTGACACAGTCGCCCGCTGTGACTGCAATTGTTGCTTCGCAAACAAATACCGCCTGCTTTGGCGAAGCCACGGGAAGCGCCACGATTGAAGGCGGCGGCGGTAATGGGAGCTTCACCTACGAGTGGAGCACCGGAGAAACCAGCGCCACTGCTTCCGGCCTCAGCGCGGGCACCTACACGGTGACCGTAACGGACAGCGAAGGTTGTACCGCCTCCGAAACCGCCACTATCACACAGCCTGGCGAGCTAACCGTTACAACTGGTTCTACCGCCCAAACGGCTCCGGGAGTTAACGACGGCACTGCTACTGCCAGCGCAAATGGCGGCACCGGCAACTACACTTACGAGTGGAGTAATGGTGCAACCACCGCCACTATCACGGGCCTTGCGCCGGGTGTCTTTTTCGTCTTAGTTACCGATGAAAATGGCTGCGCCAAATCGGAAACCATCACCGTGAATGTCTTTGGCTGCGCCGTGAACGCCAATGCAGTGGGTGTGGCTGTGAGCTGCAATGGCGCCGGCGACGGCAGTGCCAGCATCAGTCTCAGCAATGCCGCACTTCCAGCTTCTTTCGAATGGTCGAATGGGCAAACAGGCGATGAAATCACCAACCTGTCTCCGGGTACCTACATCGTGACTGCCACCGATGGCAACGGCTGTGAGGTCGTCGCCTCCGTGAATATCGTGCAACCATTGGCATTAAATGCCAACGGTACATCCACGGGCGAAACAGCGGCCGGCGCAGGTGATGGTACCGCTACTGCTGCGCCCACTGGCGGCACAGGCCCTTATTCCTTCGAGTGGAGCAATGGTGAAACTACCGCTACCATCACAGGCCTCGTTTCCGCTAATTATATCGTAAGCGTAACCGATGCCAACGGTTGTGCACAAGCGCAAACCATTCCTGTGGCACCATTCGAATGTGCCTTGGGGGCGAATGTCAGCGTCATCAACATCAGTTGCAACGGCACCAACGACGGACAAGCTACCGTGACCCTCACGGGTGGTCTTTCTCCTTTTTATTACGAGTGGTCCAATGAGGGCACTACCGCTACCATCAGCAACCTCGCACCAGGCGTTTATACGGCCACCGTGGCCGACGCTGTCAACTGCGCTGCTATCGCGGAGATAACCATTTCCGAACCAAACGCGCTGGAAGCCGCAGTGACAGCATCGGCAAATGCCAGTTGCGACAGCAACAATGGCATGGCTACCGTGACGGCATTGGGCGGAACGCCCGAATATACCTTCGCCTGGCCTGATGGAAACACCGGCCCCACGGCCATCAACCTGGCACCCGGCACCTATTCCGTCAGCGTCAGCGACGCCCATGATTGCGAAACCACCGTGGAAGTCGTGATAAGCGTGGATGACGAAGAGGCACCTGCAATCGTCACCCAAAACCTCACCCTTGCACTCGACGAAAACGGGCTTGCCGAACTCACTCCTTCACAGGTGGACAACGGAAGTACCGACAATTGTACCATTGAGAGCATGGCACTTGATATCACCAACTTCGACTGCAACAGTACCGGTGCGCAGGAAGTAACCCTCACCGTGACCGACGAGGCTGGCAACAGCAGCACCGGCACTGCCATCATCACTGTGGTGGACAATAAGCCACCCTTCGTCCATGTGCAGAACATCACCGTTTCTTTAGATGAAAATGGCGAGGCTGTCATTAGCGCAAATATGCTCGACAACGGCAGCAGCGATAATTGCGGCATCGCCGCAATGACCGTTGACATCAGCAACTTCGGATGCAACGACCTGGGTAGTAATGCCGTCGTGCTGACGGTGACAGATGCCAGCGGCAACAGCTCTTCCGGCACTTCTATCGTCACTGTAGAAGACAAACTCGCACCAGTGGTGGAATGCCCCGGGAATATGGTGCTGCCATATTGCAACCCGGTTGCTGAATACAGCGTCACCGGCGAAGATAATTGCGCCGGCAGCTTGACCTATACCCTGGCGTCAGGGCTTCCAGGCGGCTCTGAATTTCCCACCGGTGAAACGGTTGTGGAAGTTGAAGTGACAGACCAAAGCGGCAACACCAACATTTGTAGTTTCACCGTCACCGTGCCGGAGGCAATGATTTTGGAAACCGCTACGGCTGACGTTTCCTGTTTCGGAGAAGGGGATGGAAGCGCTTCGGTCGCAGCGACAGGCGGTACACCAGGCTATACCTACCTTTGGAGTAATGGCGAAATTGGAGCATCTATCGAAGGTTTGGTAGCTGGTGAATACAGCGTCGCCGTGACGGATGCAGCCGGGTGTGAAGAAACGCAAAGCATGACCATTACCGAACCGGCAGAACTCGAAACTACGGTGAACGAACTGACCAATGAAACGGGCAACGAAGGCAATGGTGCCATAAATGTGACGGTTAGCGGGGGTGCCGAACCTTATCAATATCTGTGGACCGATGATAACGGAAATAGCATTTCCACGGAAGAAGATGTGAGCGGGCTTGTTGCCGGCACATACACCCTGGAAGTGACGGACGGCAATGGCTGCATTTCGTTGAATGTGTACACCATTCAATCCGTCACCGGAACTAATGAACCAGAACTGGAAAACAGCATCAGCCTTTTCCCGAACCCGGCGAGCGGGCAGGCACTCCTCCAATTGGTGGGCATCCAGCTCAATAGTCTGGATATTCAAGTCTATGACGTGAGGGGAAGAATTGTTGCCAGCTACCTGAATGCAAACGTTGCCGCAGGCAGCTATTTACTCGACCTCTCCGCCCAGTCCGGCGGGGTTTACCTGGTCAGGATTTTGGTGGAAAATCAGGTCGTTACGAAGCGTATTATCATCAACAGATAATAGCAGCTATTTTCAAAATTCAAAATGGAGAATTGAGGACTCTTGGCAGTTCCCAATTCTCCATTTTGAATTATACAAACTTCCGTTGATTTTACTGCGGAAACACAAACGCCTTTCTCTTCAGATACTCCACTTTACCGCTGCCCTCTTTTATTTTCACGAAACGTTTGACTTCGATGTTTTGGAAAACCTCGGCTGTGTGGTTTCTGTTTGGCCACTGCACCTCGATGGTTTTTATGCTGACAGCATCGTCCAGGCCGGTCTCCAATTGCAGGCTGTTGCCGCCGAAGCTGCTGCCTGTGGATACTGTGCGGTAAAATGTGCGCGCTTTGCCCTTGCCGTTCACCCCCACAATTTTGACCCGTGCGCCGATGGCCGCCCGGTTTGAAGAGAGGCCCTCCAGTATCAAAGTCACCCAGCTTTTTTTATTGCCAAAAGGATTCAGGAAAAAGGCGTTGCCGAAAACCGAGCCTTCGAAGGCTCCGCCCATGACAGCATAAATATCCTGGTCGCCATCGTTGTCGAAATCGGCGAAGCCGATGCCGTGGCCCTTTTGAACGTGCCCAAGGCCCCCGGCCGTGGTTACATCCTGGAAGGTACGGCCCTCGTTGTTTCGAAACATCTTATTGGGCACGATGGCAGAATAAGAAGGGGCGCCGGTACCTAAGTACATGTCGAGCCAGCCGTCGTTGTCAATGTCGCCATAGTTCGATCCCATGACAAAAAGGTCGTCTTTTAGGCCGGTCGAATTGGTGATATCTTTGTAGGTACCGTCGCCATTGTTGAGATAAATCAGCGGGTTACAATCGGAATAAATGCCCTTATTATTTTGAGCAGCCACAGCAGCGGCCACCAGCCTTTCCTTTCCTTCTCCACCATAGCCGGAAGCGGCCACGAAAATGTCTTCCCAGCCGTCGTTATTAAAATCCCAAAACCAGCATGGAAAACTCATGAGAGGCTTGCTGACCTTCTCCCATTCCGGGGGGGGATAGAATGAAATCATGTCGTCAGTGTATAGGCCAGCATTGAAAAACAACCTGTTGCCAGCATTTAGAAAAGACAAGTACAAATCGGGCCAGCCATCGTTATTTGCATCGCCTGATACCACTCCTTTTGTCACGGCTTTAAGACTTCCCAGCCTCGACTCGCTGATTCTATTGGTAAAGGTGCCATCTCTGTTGCTCATAAAAAGCTCGCAGGGATACTGCGATTTCTCATTCCATGCTTCATTGCCGATGAACAAATCGAGCCAGCCATCGAGGTTGAAGTCAGCCCAAACTGCTGTTTGGGTGGGGTAATAAGAAAGCACCCCTGCCTCAATGGTTGCATCAGTGAAAGTGCCGTCGCCGTTGTTTTTTATCAACGAATTGGGTATCGCTCCATTTTCTTTAGACCATGCACCTCTGAGTACGAGTACATCCAGGTAGCCGTCGTTGTTGTAATCAGCGTGTACCATATTGAGGCCCCCTGTGAGGCCGGTCAGGCCGCTTTCCGTGGTGCGGTCGGTGAAGGTGCCATCGCCATTGTTTTTATAAAAATGGATTTGGTCGAAGTATCCCCAGGAGGAGGCAAGAATGTCTATATAACCGTCGTTGTCGAAATCGTCCACGCAAGTTCCACCGGCAAGGCCCACTGTATTAATTTTTAATTGCACTGCCATCTCTTTGAAGCGGGGAATCTGATAATCAGACTTAAAACCCCGCTCATCTAACCGCCACCGCACCGGCACCCCTTCGGGGAATTCTCCCAAAGCCATATTGGCGAAATTAAGCATCCAGATGATCTCGTAATCGTCCGGTTTTTCTTCCAGCATTTCTTTAAATAAAGAGATGGATGTTTGAATGGAAGATTGCAGTTCATAAATGCCTCTGCCTTCGAGTGGCAAGATGCAGCGGTCAGGATTATACAATGAAACGCAGTTGGCAACCTCTCCCAATCGGAAGTAAGACAGGGCCAGCAGGCGTTTGAGCTGATACAACCCCGTTGAATTTACGCTTTTTACCGAAGCCAATC
>SCUG01000598.1 GCA_004297645.1 Saprospiraceae bacterium
GCCCTGTGGGGAAGTCCGGGATGGGCTATGCGCCCGCACCGGCCCGTCTTCGTGGCGGCAGAAAAAAAGATAAAAACCCGGAGGAACGCCCCCAGGGGAGAAGATAAAAAACAAAGAGATAAAAGCCGCTAACAACGCACTGCTGTCCATGCCCGCCAGCCGCCCAACGCTCACCAACCAACGCACCGGCGGGCACGGGCAGCAGTGCCACATTGGCGGGAATTACAAAGGAAAAAAGAAGATAAAGAAAGAAAAAAACGAGATGTTAAAGCAATTCCGGCTTACGGAAAACGACCATTAAATCATCCGGAAGACTTTCTTGATGCTCCTGATTTGCTTTGTTGATGCACCAACGGTGGGCTTTCCCGAAAACCACCATAAAAAGAAGTAGGGACAAACACAAAACGCCATTTGGTTTCAGGTGGCCAATCAATTTTCACTAAAAATCAGAAAAAATGAAAAAAATCGTCAATTCTCACATGCTACTTTTGGTCTTGGCCTTGATGCCCCATCTCTGCGTCGGCCAATCTTCGTCGTTCATCACGGCCTCCGAAACAACATCGGGCGAACTGGATGCGGTACAGCAGCAAAAAGTCCAGAACGTCCAGAACTCCCCTTACACCAAGAACTGGAGGATAGTTGACTTTGGCGACCTCCCAACGATGGTTGCGTATGATGCCACATTCCCATTGACCGTCCCGGACAGCAGCGAGGCCTTCACGGCGCAACCGGTGAAGGTCGAGGCGGTCACAACAACCCATTACAATTGGATGGGCGAACTTTTCAACACATGTGGGGAAAAAGTAGGGGACATTACCCTTGTCAACAGGGAAGGCAAAGTTTCAGGCCATTTCGAAACCTACAACGATAGCTGGGAACTGGTGGCTCTGGGGGGCAATTTGGCAATCCTGCAACAATTGGACATGGAGGCTTTCACGCAACCTGAGTGTGGAGTCAGCGAACCTTCAGAACAGCCGCTGAATCCACCGCAGCACAATGTCAGTCCGAGGAGTACAGGGCCTGACTGTAATGTACGAGTCCTAGTTGTTTTCGGAACGGCAGCGGAAGTCGGGGGATTTGATGTGGAACAGATGGCTGAACTGGCCATTGCCCAGACCAACCAGGCATTTGCCAACAGCAATGTTGACCTACAAGTTGTCTTGGCAGGGGTGGAGCAGGTCAGTTTTTCATCTACTACAAGTATAAAAAATGATTTAGAGGTAAGGCTGCCAGATGACCAGGAAATTCAAGATTTAAGGGATGACTTTGACGCTGATTTAGTCGTCTATATTTCCAATAGTGTTGCCTATGATGCGGCTGGAAGAGCCTTTATATTTCCACCGGCTGCTTTGGCGTATGCCATCGTTCAACGAGACAATGCCACATCAACATTCACTTTTGCCCACGAACTCGGCCATTTGTTCGGTTGCAACCACCAGCAATGCAGCCTGACCCAGACCGACGCATGTACCGGGAATTTCGGGTTCAACCACGGGTTCAGGTACAACTACCAAATCTGTGTCCCCAACTTCATCAAACTTCCCGTCTCCCGGAGTACGACCATGCACGTGCTGCAATCATCCCATCCGAGGAGGCTGCGTTTTTCCAACCCCGATGTTTTTGAAGGCGGCGTGGCCACAGGGGTGCAGAACAGCAACGACAATGCCCGTGTCATTGAAAACAACGGGTGCTCAGTTTCCTGTTTCATACAAGAGTCTCCTTTGTCGGCAAGCATTACAGGACCAAATTTTGGTTTTGCGGGCCAGGCCATTACCCTTCAGAGCAATGTTGCGGGCGGGATACCTCCCTATCAATATATTTGGCAGATGGGCACCGATGGAATCAACTACCCAAACCAAGTGGGTACGGGGCCGAACCTGACCTATACATTGTTCTTTCCCGGCCCTTCAAAGTTCCTTTTCTTCCGGCTCAAAGTGGTTTCGTCAGATGGGCAGGAAGTATTTGCCTTCAAGCCCGTGCTGGTGTTCTTTGCCCTGGTTGGGGGCGGGGGTTCCGAATCGCAGTCGGCCATACTGATGGGCAGTTACCCCAATCCTGCTCAAAACGGGACAATGGTTGAATTTCAGGTGCTGGAGCAGACGGAAATCAAGCTTGAACTATTGGACGGCAAGGGAAACGTTGTTGCCGTCCTTGCCGAAGGGGAGCACGAAGCCGGGAGCTACAAAAGCCGGGTTGAGTCCAACTTTTTGCACAACGGGGTTTACCATTGCCGCTTGTTGACAAAGGACGGTGTCCAGACCAAGAGCATCGTGGTGTTGAGATGACCGGATTATTCGTGGTCCACAAAAGTTCAAGCATCGAATGGCCGCATGGTTTTTGTACAAATCCAAGTTTCATCATTCATGCGGCCCTTCGTTTTTTTCCAAAATGTAAAAACATAAAGCAATGAGGTTTTATAAATTATGGTTCTGGCTCGTTCTCGGGCCGTTGTCTCTGGCATCCTGCGAAAAGGATAAAGTGGAAACCCCACAGCCGCCTGAATATTGGGGCGAAGCATCTGCTCTGCTCGACGGCAATCCGGTGGATTTTTCCGTTTATGCAACTCATGTTCATGGTGAACCCCATTTAAGTATTTTTATTGACACCCTTAGTGAGGAAGGTTTTACAAGGGGGAGTATTTCCTTTGATTTTATTCCTGCCCTAATCGGGAAATACGGATTAAGAAAAGAATATGATGAAGAAAAAAAACTACCGTATGCCGACTATTCAGCATCAGGTTCTGATGGAGATGCAGTTTTAGCCCATTATCATCTTGTAGAACGGGACACTTTGAATTACGTAAACTTGATTTCACTTGAAGATATATCTCAAGAAATTAGCGGAACCTTTGAAGCCTATTTTGCAATAGATACCATCTTCAAAAATTTGCAACCTCAACTGGCCGATACGCTAAAGTTCACTCAAGGATATTTCCACACAAAAATCTACAAATTTTAGGTGAAGGTTGACCAACCCTCATAGGGGCTTCCGATAAGATAAAATAGAAAGAAAACTCCCGCCAACAACGGATGTACGCCTATGCCGCCGAAGCCCAACGCACAAGGCCAACGCACGGCGGCACAGCGTACATCCCACAGTTAGGCGCAAATCAAAAGAAGAAAAAAAGAAAACCAAACGATACTAAAAAATAAAAAATTTAACCACATTTCTTCACAAGGCGATGACGGTCAAAATGCCAAAAACCAGCAGGTTGCCCAGTCAAAGCCTCAAAAAATCGTTACAGTCATGAAAAGGATTTACCAAATCACCTTGCTTACCCTTATCGGCGCCCTCGCCGGATTGTCAACAGCAAAAGCCCAAATCTATGAAATCAGCCTCGACGAAAAAATTCAACATTCGAGCCTGATTGTCGAGGGGCGGGTAGTCGCCCAAGAAAGTTACAAAGCACCTGACGGGGAAGTTTACACAGCTAATAAAGTGGCAGTCAGCGCCTTGCTGAAAGGGAAATTGAAAGAAAACTTTATTACCGTCACGACTTGGGGAGGGGAAACCGAAGATGAAATAATCACATGGTCGCACATGCTCACACTGCTCCCGGGCGAAGTGGGCATTTTCTTCCTCGAAAGGAACAAAGTGCCGGAAACGGGCAACCTAGACTTCCCAAGCCCCGCATACGAAGTTTATTCAAGCTCTCAGGGTTTCCTCAAATTCGCACGGAACGACATCGGGGCTTTGGTCGCTTATGAGCCGTTTCACACCTACACGAACCTCAAGGACGAAGTTTACGACTGCGTGGCCGGCAGGACAGGGCAAGTACGAACGATTGTTGATGACTCGGAGTCCGTGCTTAGAAGGTCAGGGATACGCTATTTTTTCAAGACCCTTTCAATTTCCGGCACGACCGTCAATTTTGAAATCCTTGTAAACTCCCTCTACGACAACAGGCTCTTACACAAGGCCGGGGCCGCCGTAAATTACAACCCGGACTTTTTCGGGTCGAATATAGCAACGAACGGCAGCCTTTCGCTCCAGTCAAACGGGATTTCTTCCAACACGGTCTATTCGCTCACCAAGTCGAACCTGTCGTCCAGCAAGGCGAAAATCGAGCTTTCGACCACGGGTTCGACCACCAGCCTTTCCACGCTCACCACCTCCGAGCAAACACTTGCGAAAGCGAGCCTGACCATCCAGAACCCATTTGCAGACCCGGGGGTTTCTTTTGACATCGCCGAGATGTACGCCCTTAGCAAGTATTGGGAAAGCGGGGCGTCCTACGGGTTCGATACGGTCATTGTGGAGACGGATTTCAATTTCGGGCATTTTGCGCCTGTCATTGACAGTATCAGGCCGCTCTCACTAAGGGCAGGTACCGACAAAGGTGACACTCTTTATATTTATGGGAAAAATTTCGGAAGTACACAAGGTGATAGCAAAGTGTTCTTTGCAGATGCATCGGTGGGCTACAATCAAAATAATCGAGTCAGACCTCTCCCAAAAGATTATATCTGGAGCGATAACTTAATAAAAGTGACTGTTCCGACAGCAGGTTATCATGCAGACACACTCACAATAACTTATTATGCAGGTTCTGGCCCCATTTGGGTAAAAGTTGGAAGTTCAACTGTTCCAAGCAGTGAAAATATCACGGTAAGGTTGGCTGCAATCAACAGGCACAGAAACGATAATGGCGGCAGTATACCTCGCAGGAAAATAGTAAGATTGGGCGGTTCTTATAGTGAGGAAGCAGGGTACAATCTTTATTACACACAAGAATTTAAAGACCTTGCAGGTGCTGTTGGTGCATTTGAAAGGGCACTATGCACTTGGGTTGATTCAAGCCATGTCAATTTTAGGGTGAAAGAATTCTCGGCGATACCAACATGGCTTCAAAACAATGCGTGCAAAATTGACCTCACCAATGATTTGGGTTCAGGGATAAGTTCAACAGTAAAGGCGCACACTCCAAAAATTTATTCATTAACTGCCTGTGCAGTTGGTGATAGTGTCATGCTGTACCCATTGAGGAAATTTGACATTTTGTTTCGAAAATCTGAGAATTGGTATCTTGACGAAGCATATGACCCAAATTTCAATTGGAACGGACATCCTGATTTACAATCTCTTGCTTTGCATGAACTCGGCCATGCTCAACAGTTGTTGCATGTAAACCAGCAAAATGATGTGATGTATTGGGAAGTATTTGGGCCTAAAAGAAAACTGAAGCCCGGAGATAAGGAAGGTGGGGTATATATGAACGAGATAAGCACTGTTTATGGCCCTAATGACTGCATTGACCCAATGGCCTCGCTTTCAAACTGCATCACTACCCCTACATCAGAAATACCACAATCAGCCAGCCTTGAATATTTTCCAAATCCCACATTTGATTATCTCAATATCAGTTTAAATAGTGGGAATGGGTCGGCAAGTATAAATCTTATAGACCAGTTTGGACGGATAAGACATCACGAAAATTCAGAGGAAGGCTTGTTGATTATTGATATGTCAAAATTTCAAGCCGGATTTTATCTTCTGAATGTGATATACCAGAATGGTACTTCGTACAGCTATAAAATCATGAAGATATGAATACGAGGATTCTACTTATTTTCATGATTTTTTATTCTTGCCGGACGTATATCCCCCAACATCCCAAAATTGGCAAGAATGAATTGCCAACCCAATGTGCAGAAACATAC
>SCUG01000599.1 GCA_004297645.1 Saprospiraceae bacterium
GGTGAGCTATGATGCCGCCCAAACGAACATTGACGAAATGCAAAAGACAATTGCCGGGGTAGGCCACGATACGGACAAGTACCGCGCCGATGATAAGGTTTATGAAAACCTGCCCGGCTGTTGCCATTACGACCGGCCAAAGAGTTAATTGGGTAATAACTTCGGCTCATGTAGGTTTAGAGTGAAACCACTTAAACTGCAAGATAAATAAAACAAATTTTGCCCCTCATCGCCGCCTTTCCCGATAGTTATCGGGAGCTCTTCGGGGGAGAGAGACTTGGGGGGCGGCGCAGCCGCCCCCCAAACCCCCTTGGCTTTCACGCTAAACCTACATGAGCCATAACTTCATTGACGGGGCGGCGCTGGCAGGGCCTGTGAAAACAGGCCCTGCCGCCCGCCTTTGATTAAACCTGACTATCATGAAACCATGTTGCAAAGAAGCGAACGGGGACAAGCCCCCTTCCCTTTTTGAAAAAGGCTGGAACCTGCTGGTGGCGGCCATCATTTTGGCCATTCTGGCGGGCATTATTGTGCAACTGTTTTAGCCGCCCATCAGACCAAGTGCCAACAGTAATACTTGACGCAAAGAAAATCTATTTCTGTGACCGCTGATTGCCCTCAACTCCGCCGGCGACGGGGGGAAAACGCCACAGGCAGCAGCGAGGTGTGGCAAATCCAGGCAAGTGGCTTGCCTGCCGGCAGGCACAGAGTCTGGGTGGGTCATCATCGAGTAATCCGAATATTGAGAAATGAACAATTCAGCAAAACACCAGGACCTCTTCGTCACCAAAGCCTCCGGCGAACGGGCGGCTTTCGACCCTGAAAAACTACGCCGCTCCCTCGAGCGGGCAGGCGCCGGCGGCGATGCTATTGAACGAATATTGGCCGAAATTGAGGACGTGTTATATTCGGGAATAACCACCAAGGAAATCTACAAAAAAGCATTTTTCCTGTTGCGGAAGACCTCGGCCCACTTCGCTGCCAAATACAAGCTGAAGAAAGCGCTTCAGGAGCTGGGGCCTTCCGGTTATCCCTTTGAAAAATATGTCGGTGAAATATTGAAGTACGAAGGCTACCGCGTGCAGGTAGGGCAAATCATGCAGGGGCATTGCGTTCAACACGAGGTAGATGTCATCGCTGAAAAGGAAGACCGCCATTTTATGATAGAGTGCAAATTCCACAGCGACGAAGGCCGCAAGTGCGACGTGAAAGTGCCGCTTTACATCCACTCCCGTTTTCTGGATGTGGAAAAAGCCTGGAAGAAACAGCCCGGCCACAGCACCAAATTTCACCAGGGGTGGCTCGTGACCAATACCCGCTTTACCACCGATGCCATCCAATACGGCGCCTGCGCCGGCATGTACCTCCTGGGCTGGGATTTTCCCAAAAAGGGCAGCCTCAAAGAGCGCATCGAAATAGCCGGCCTCCACCCCCTCACCTGCCTGACCACCCTGACAAAGCGGGAAAAACAGCAGTTGCTCGACCGGAAAATTGTGCTGTGCAAAGAGATTTGTTACGATGAAAAACTGTTGGAGGAGGCCGGTGTGTCACCCGCCAGAATCGGGAAAGTGATGGGTGAAGCGAGGCAATTGTGCCAGACTGACTTTTGACGAAAAATGAATTGAGTGCGTAACAAAAATAGGGGGTTCCTTCGAGCGGCCGGGTTTTGAACCCGGCGTTTTCTGGGCCAAAATGCCGGGTTCAAAACCCGGCCACTCGAAGGAACCGGGCATTTTGGGAGAATTACCATTGATGAGGGGATACCACATTTTTTTTAAAAAAAAATCAGAACATGAAGCATGCAATGCTATGGCT
Source organism: Saprospiraceae bacterium (assembly GCA_004297645.1). Taxonomy (GTDB): domain Bacteria; phylum Bacteroidota; class Bacteroidia; order Chitinophagales; family Saprospiraceae; genus UBA6168. The sequence goes on from SCUG01000599.1 coordinate 1,816, forward strand.
GTTTTTCACAGCCGCCACCTGTACCACCGTCCTCGCCCAGAACATCTATTACACCCTCGACGCCTCCCTCACCCTCAACGGCGAACTGGGCGGCGAGGCCCTGAAATTGCAAACCCGGCAATTGGGCATCAAGCTGGATTACGAGACGGCCTACATGATCATCCGGTTTCCGGTCAGCTCCTTAGAGAGTGGCGTTGATTCCCTGGACCTGTTGCTCCGAAAAAGCACGACAGAAGTGGTGTTCGACGGAAAACTCAGCTTGGAATACATCAAAACCGAAGACCATCCGCCACTGAAGTTCACCTCGGAAGGCTGGCTCACCATTGGGAGTTCCAAAACGCTGATAACGGGAACGGGGGAGCTGCTCCACATTGACGACGCCAGTAAAATCGCCTGTATGCTCGGCATGACGGCGCAGCTCAATTTCAAGGATTTAAAACTGCCCATTCCCTTGCCGGGGCTGGAGGGCGGTTTCGAGGCGGTCATTATGCAAGCTGTTTTGAAAAAGGATAAAAATTAAGGCCCCGGTTAGCAATGATGGGAGCGATGGATTAGAAAGCCCGGCCTTAGGAGGGATTTCTAAGCCAGAGCAAGCGAACAGGATTATACTTCTGGCCGTCAGGGTTTTTCAGGACTATTTTTGTGACTGTAAAACTATAGCCGGACTATCTATTAACCTATAAAATTTTTTCAGGACGACGCAACACATGCGATAACGCATCCAAAAATAATCCGTCACTTTTTTTTAACAATTAAAATTTAAAAAATGAAAAATTCAGTAATGGTCATTTGCGCCATGTTTCTATCACTTGCCGCTTGCAAAAACGGTCAGGCGCAAAGCGACAGCAAAGCTCAAACTTCCGAACAACCGGCTACCCTGTACGCCTGTTCGATGCACCCCGAAGTCACGGGGAAGAAAGGCGAAAAATGCTCCAAATGCGGCATGGAATTGACCGTGCCCGTGAAGGCTGCGGCGACGACTGCCAACCAAAGCGCTGCGCCCGCCGATGCGCAAAACGCATCCCCGCTCAAAGAAATCCTGAGTGGCTACTTGCTGGTGAAAAACGCCTTCACAGCCGACAAAACCGCCGATGCCGCCGCCGCAGGAAAGGCATTGGAGGCAACCTTCAAGGGCTTCAACAAAGCCGCTTTGACGGCGGAACAGAAAAAGGCGTTTGATGAGATTGCTGAGGATGCCACGGAACACGCCGAACACATCGGTGCGAACGGCGGGAAAATCGAGCACCAACGGGAGCATTTTGCCTTGTTGAGCAAGGACATCTACGACTTGGTGAAAGCCTTTGGCTCCGCCGGACAGCCGCTGTACCAGGATTTTTGCCCAATGTACGACGATGGCAAAGGCGCAATTTGGTTGAGCGAAACCAAAGACATCAAGAACCCCTACTACGGGAAAAAAATGCTGACTTGCGGCAAGATGAAGGAGGAAATCAAGTAAAATGAGGAAGGCACGTTTGAAAAAAACGGCATTTGTCGCAGCCACAATCTTTGCACTTATCCAGTTTGTCCAACCTGCCCGCAACCAAAGCGGGCAGGTTTTGGACACGGATATTTCCAAAAAGGTTTCCGTGCCGGAGGGTGTGCAAAGCATCTTGTCCAAATCCTGCTACGACTGCCACAGCAACAGCACTGATTACCCGTGGTACACTTATGTCCAGCCAGCAGGTTGGCTGATGGCTTACCATGTTCGGAACGGCAAGGAAAAATTGAATTTCAGCGATTTCGGCTCGTACACAAAACGGAGGCAGGAAAGCAAACTGAAGTCAATTGCCAGCCAAATTGAAGATGACGCCATGCCATTATTTTCTTATACCTTGATGCATGCAAATGCCCGGCTCTCACCGGGGGAAAAAGATGCAATCGTTAACTGGGCAAACCATGCAAGGGACAGCCTTTCATCCAAAAATTGACACTTAAAAATGAGGCTCATGTCGGTTTAGCGTGAAAGCTGAGGGGGGTTAGGGGCGGCGCAGCCGCCCCTAAGTCTCTCTCCCCCGAAGAGCTCCCGATAGCTATCGGGAAAGGCGGCGATGAGGGGCAAAAATGTTTGGTTAATCTTGTAATTCAAGGGATTTCACTTTAACCCGACATGAGCCAAAAATGAAGTTTCTAAAATGGTTATTCAAAAAATTGTTCATCAAAAAGTGCTGCCAGTAATGGCGCATTTTAGCGGGCTTCAAGTTTTCAAAAGATTTAAAAAAATGAAATTAACTGCGCTGGCTTTCGCCCTGTTTTTCTTCGGCACCTCCGCCATATTTGCCCAGAACAACGGCAAATCGCTGCCCGACGGCTCGTACTACACCTGCACGATGAACCCGCAGGTCCACAACGATGCGCCCGGCACCTGCCCAATCTGCGGAATGGATTTGGTGAAAGTGAAGGGCAAAAAGGCAAAGCCAAAGCCCAAGCCCGAACATGAAGCCCACAAAGCCCACGAAACCATGCCACTGGAAAAGGATGCTCAAAAAACGGTGGGCAAGGACACCATGAAAATGGGCAACCCGCCCCTAAAAACCGATGCCCCGGCACAAAAACCAATGGACATGGGCAGCATGGACACCACGAAAATGGACAAAATGCACATGCCGTCCGAGCCGAAAAAGCCGCTCGTTGTAATTGTTGCGCCGCCCCGAACCGTCCGCTATGATTTGTACATGCGGGACACGACGGTCAATTTTACGGGCAAGCCCAAACGTGCAATCGCCGTGAACGGGCAAATCCCCATGCCCACGCTCACTTTCACCGAAGGCGACACGGCGGAAATCTATGTACACAACGAACTGAACGAGGAGACTTCGGTGCATTGGCACGGTCTGTTTTTGCCGAACAAAGAGGACGGCGTGCCCAACCTAACGCAAATGCCCATCAAGCCGCACACGACGCATTTGTACACGTTCCCGATTATCCAGCACGGCACACATTGGTACCACAGCCATTCGGGTTTGCAGGAACAGATTGGGATGTACGGCTCTTTCATCATGAACAAAAGGGCAGATGACCCGACTTTCAGGGCGGGGATAGACGATTTGCCCGCAATCCCGCTTATTTTGAGCGAATGGACGGATTACAAACCCGAAAACGTGCATCGGATGTTGCACAACGCTACCGACTGGTTTGCCATCAAAAAAGGAACGACGCAGAGTTATGCCGAAGCCATCAGTCAAGGCTATTTGAAGACCAAAATCACGAACGAATGGAAGCGGATGAACGCCATGGATGTGAGCGATGTGTATTACGACCGCTTTTTGATAAATGGAAAAAATGAAAGCCAACTCCCTCAGTTCAAGGGGGGCGACAAGGTCAGGCTGCGCATATCGAACGGCGGGGCATCCACTTATTTTTGGCTGAAATTCGGCGGCGGGAAAATGACCGTCGTCGCCAATGACGGCAATGACGTGGAACCGGCGGAAGTGGACAGGCTCCTCATTGCCGTCTCGGAAACCTACGATGTGGTCGTGACCATCCCTGCCGGTAACGGGAGCTTTGAGTTCCTGGCAACGCCCGAAGACCGCACGAAATCTGCCTCCATCTTCCTCGGCAGCGGCATCAAATATTTGACCACGCCGATGCCCAAGCTGAAATATTTCGAGGGCATGAAGATGATGAACGGCATGATGAAAATGAACGGGGACTTGGACGACATGGGGATGCAAATGAGCCTCAACCAAATGGACATGAACGCGGTGATGTACCCCGAAATCACGGGCGATGCCATGCAGCACGACATGGGAAACATGGAAATGCCGGAGGACGAATACAACAGCAACGAGCTTTCCGACCTCGTGACCCTGAATTATGCGATGCTGAAATCGCCCACCAAAACCAACCTGCCCAAGAACGCACCCGTCAAAGAACTGCGTTTTGAATTGACTGGAAACATGAACCGCTATGTGTGGAGCTTAGACAACAAAGTGGTTTCGGAAGCCGGCAAAATCCTTATCCGGGAAGGGGAAAACGTGCGCATCATCCTTTTCAACGGCTCCATGATGCGGCACCCGATGCACTTGCACGGCCACGATTTCAGGTTGCTCAACGGGCAGGGTGACTTTGCGCCGCTCAAAAATATCGTGGACATCATGCCAATGGAAACCGACACGTTGGAATTTAATGCCAACGTGAAAGGCGATTGGTTTTTTCATTGCCATATCCTCTACCACATGATGAGCGGCATGGGCAGGGTGTTCAGTTACGAAAACCAGGCGCCCAACCCGCTCATCCCCGACCCGAAACTGGCGCAGCGCAAATTGTTTGCCGACGACCGGAAATTCCATTTTATGACCCGGGTGGGCATCGAAACCAATGGCAGCGACGGTGAAGCCATGCTCGCAAACACAAGGTGGAAAGCAAGCACCTTGTGGCATTTGGGCTATCACGCAGAGCACGGGTACGAAAGCGAAACGATGTTCGGGCGGTATTTGGGCAAAATGCAGTGGCTGTACCCTTATGCCGGATTTGATTACCATTATAAAAAAGAAGGCAACCCGCCGGATAATTTTTTCAGTTTGGAAGGCAGCCCGAAAAATATTTTCGGCAGCGAATCCCGCAACATGTTTGGTCAGCTCAGTAATAAAAACAACCGCAAAACAGCAGTGGTGGGCATTGCCTACACCTTGCCGATGTTGTTTGTGGCAGATGCAAGGATTGATGGCGACGGCAAGTTCCGTTTCCAGTTGGGCAGAGAAGATATGCCCCTTACCAAACGGCTGCGCTTCAATATCATGGTGAATACCGACAAGGAGTACATGGCAGGTTTCCGCTACATCGTCAGCAAAAACATGGGCCTTTCGACCCACTACGACAGCGATATGGGCCTGGGCGTGGGAATGACCTTTACTTATTGAACAAAGGGCTTGTTATGGTGGGCATGGCTGGAGCGATGCTGATGACTGGGCGACAGCGATTTTTTAGAAGCGGTCGTTGCGGCGGTCGTCAATAAACGGGCTGGCGGCATGGGGCTGATTTTGGGCAGAAAAGCATTTCAACGCCCTTTTAAGGAAGGTGTGGAGATGTTGCAGGCGATACAGGAGGTGTACTTGGATAAAGCTATAACAATTGCATAAACCAATTGCATTGGTTTCGTAAAAAATACAAATCTCGTGCTTATGAAAAAAGTTAAGGTTGCCGTCAACGGGTACGGCGTCATCGGCAAACGGGTGGCAGATGCCGTGATGCTTCAGCCGGATATGGAATTGATGGGCGTTTGCGACGTAGCGACGGACTGGCGGATAAAAATCGCCAACGTCAAGCAAATTCCGGTGTACGCCTACAACTCCGATGCTCTTGAAAAAATGCTGGCAGTCGGCATTCAAACCGTCGGCGTTTTGGACGACCTGCTCCGGCAAGTGGATGTCGCAGTGGATTGCGCCCCGGCAAAGCTCGGCGCGCAGAACGCGGAAAAATACCGCCAGGCAGGTGTGAAATTCATCGTGCAGGGCGGCGAAAAGCACGAAACGACCGGCCACTCCTTCGTAGCCGAATCGAACTATGAAACCGTTTTTGGCAAAGGTGCCACCCGCGTGGTTTCCTGCAACACCACCTCCATCGTCAGAACGCTCACAGCACTCAAAAGAGCGGGGCTGTTGAAAAGCGCGAGGGGAACCCTCCTCCGCCGCGCTACCGACCCCTGGGAAAGCCACCTGGGTGGCATTATGAATACCCTCGTTCCGGAGAAAGACATCCCCAGCCACCAGGGACCCGATGCCAATAGTGTGGACCCGGATCTCGACGTAGTGACCGCCGCCGTGAAGGTTCCTGAAACACTCAGCCATCTCCATTACTGGGTGGTGAGGCTGGCCCGCCTTGCCTCGAAAAAAGAAGTGCTCGATGCTTTTCGCTCCTCCTCCCGCATTGCGCTTATCCGCTACGAGGATGGCCTCTCTGCCAACAACGCGGTGAAAGAACTGATGCTCGACCTGGGCAGACCGCACGGCGACATGTACGAAGTAGCGGTCTGGGAAGACATGCTGAAAGTGGAGGGCGACGAATTGTACTACGCTTACCTCGTGGACAACCAGGCAATTGTAGTCCCCGAAAATATGGACGCCATCAGGGCTTTGACAGGGGCTGAAAGCAGCGCGGCAAAGTCCATTGAAACGACCGACAAGTCCTTGTTTATCAAGCAGGAATTTTTCAAAACAACTTTATGACTCACACCTATCAAATCACCGGCATGACCTGCGACCACTGCGTCCAAACGGTCAAAAAAACGCTGAAAGCCATTGACGGCATTCAATCCGCAGAGGTGACGCTCGAACCGCCCCAGGCGACCATCGCCATGCACCACCACATGGAAACAAAGGCGTTGAACGAGGCGCTGGCAAAGGCAGGAAAATACCTGCTGGTTGAAAACGGGCATGGGCAGCCTGCCACGAAAGAAAACGGGCAGGCGGCAGCGCCGCAAAAGCCGACCGCCACCCAAAGCGAGCACGCGGGGCATGGCGCTCAAGCCGGGCAGCAACAAGGCGGGCAGCCGTCGCACGGCCACGCCGGCCACGACCACCACCGCATGATGATTGCCGATTTCAAAAAGCGGTTTTTCGTATCGCTCGCTCTCACACTTCCCATCGTGTTGCTGTCGCCGATGATACAGCATTGGCTGGGCGTGGAGTGGAAGTTTATGGGGGACAAATACCTTCTTTTTGCACTCTCCAGCATCGTGTATTTCTACGGCGGCTGGCCCTTTCTCAAAGGTTTTTTCGATGAAATAAAAGGCCGCTCGCCGGGCATGATGACCCTGATAGCGATGGCCATTTCGGTGGCCTATTTTTACTCGGCGGCCACTACATTCGGCCTGCCGGGCGAGAGCTTTTACTGGGAACTCGCCACCCTGATAGTCATCATGCTGCTGGGGCACTGGATTGAAATGAAATCGGTGCTCGGCGCCTCCAAAGCGCTGGAACTGCTGGTGAGCATGATGCCCGCCGAGGCACACAAAATGGACGGCGAAAAGGTGGTGGACATCAAGCTGGAAGACCTCCTCAGCGGCGACCTCATTTTGGTAAAACCCGGCGAAAAAGTCCCCGCCGACGGCATCATCGTCGAAGGCGAAAGCTACCTCAACGAAGCGATGCTGACCGGCGAATCGGTGCCGGTGAAAAAAGGCAAAGACGAAAAAGTCATCGGCGGCAGCATCAACGGCAACGGTTCGCTGAAAGTGAAAGCCGGGCACACCGGCAAGGACAGCTACCTGAGTAAGGTCATCACGATGGTGCAGGAGGCGCAAAAGACCAAGTCGAAGATGCAAAACCTCTCCGACCGGGCAGCAAAATGGCTGACCTACATCGCACTGTCCGTCGGCTTCGCCACGCTGTTCATTTGGCTGGCGATGGGGAAAGATTTCGTGTTTGCGCTGGAGCGCATGGTGACGGTGATGGTCATTTCCTGCCCGCACGCGCTGGGCTTGGCCGTGCCGCTCGTGGTCGCGATTTCCACCGCCATTTCCGCGCAAAACGGCTTGCTCATCCGCAACCGCACGGCATTTGAAGAGTCCCGAAAAATAACCGTTTTGCTTTTCGATAAAACCGGTACGCTGACCAAAGGCGAGTTCGGCGTCACCCGTTTTGAAAGTGTGCAAACGGGGCTGGACAAAAATGAAATGCTGCGGATCGCCGGAGCTTTGGAGCAAAACTCGGAGCACCCCATCGCCGTCGGCATTGTCCAAAAAATCAAGGAATTGAAAATCGAAATACCCAAGCCGGAAAAGTTCGAAGCCATCACCGGCAAAGGCGTTCAGGCAACGGTCGGGGGCAAGCAGGTCAAAGTCGTCAGCCCCGGCTATTTGAAGGATGAAAAAATGGATGTGCCCGAAGGAGCTTTCGGCATCCCGATAGCTATCGGGACCGAGACGGTGGTTTTTGTTTTGATTGATAAAAAACTGGTCGGCTACATCGCCCTTGCCGATGAAATCCGCCCGGAATCGGCTGCCGCCATCCAGACTTTTAAAGACAACCACATCAAGGTTTTCATGGCAACCGGCGACAACAAAACGGTGGGCAAAGCCGTGAGCGACGAGTTGGGTTTGGACGGCTACTTCGCCGAGGTGCTGCCCCACCAAAAAGTGGACATCATCAAGGATTTTCAGGCCAAAGGAGAGTTCGTCGCCATGACCGGCGACGGCGTGAACGACGCCCCCGCCCTGGCGCAGGCCGACGTGGGCATCGCCATTGGCGCAGGCACGGACGTTGCCGCCGAAACCGCCGACATTATTTTGGTCAACAGCAACCCGAAGGACATCGCCAACCTCATACTTTTTGGCAAAGCCACCTATCGGAAAATGATTCAAAACCTCGCCTGGGCAACGGGCTATAATGCGATTGCCATCCCGCTGGCGGCGGGGGTTTTGTACCCGACTTTCGTGTTAAGTCCTGCCATTGGAGCCGTTTTTATGAGCCTGAGCACGGTGGTGGTGGCAGTGAATGCGCAGTTGCTGCGGCGGAGTCTAAGGAATTAAAAATTTGGAGCGCCAGGTTTTGTCCATTTGCTATTGGATGGGGCTAATAGCAAATGGCCAAAGCTAACGGCCAGAAGATAGGTTTGCATTTTAAGCTTGAAGAAGCCCCCTGGCTCGTCAATGCTCAAGCGAAAAGTAATTGTTTCTGAAATCAAATTGCCAGCCACATCATTCGCCAAAAGTCTTTACTTTTGAAAAAAAATTGGAAACAATGACAGCCACATCCGCAGCTTTTAAAGACACCAACTTCCCCGAAGTGAAAAAACCGGGTATTCCGCCAACCGGAATGACACAGGAGACCTATTTCAGGAGATACCGTGACCGGGAAGACGGCTTCAAATATGAACTCGTGAATGGCTTGGTTGAAAAAACTCCCCGGACTATGACGCCTGCACAATCCTTTATTTTGAACAATCTGATGCGCCGCTTTACTTTAACTCAAGCCTACGCTGAAGGCGCTAACCTCTTTGTAGAGATTGAAATGAACACCAAACCCGGCCAAATCCGCAAGCCCGACATCTGCTACCGTTCGGCCGAACAGATTGCGAGCGGCGATTTCAGCGTGTCGGAATTTGTGGTGGAAGTGGTTTCGCCCAATGACAAAATCCAAAAAGTGA
>SCUG01000600.1 GCA_004297645.1 Saprospiraceae bacterium
CTGGTGTCGCTGCTGAGGCCAGGGGCGGTCATGAGCTTTACCCCTTGCAAATCGAAGCCGGCCAGCGTGGGGGGAATCAGCTCGTTGTCCACTGCCAAATCAATGTTGATGGCGAGCACACTGGCTTTTGAATCGTCGTTCGATTTGAAAGCCGCCGCCCGGACGTTGGGCACGCTCCCCCCTCCCGAAGCGTTGGAAATGGCCGTGCTCAGGGACTGGTCGTAAAAAACAGAATCGAACTGCTCGTAGAGTTGGGCCGCCGCCATGAAAGTATAGGTGCCGTTGGCGTTTTGCCGGATGGGGTGCCAGGTTGCTTTCACATTGCCGTAAATCCAGAAGTTGGCGAGTTCGACATTGCTGATTTGGCTTAACATCAGCAGCATTTCTGCCGTCGCCAGGGCGCCCTCCCAGCGCATCGCCTTGTCGGGGTCGTTGACGGGGGCGTAATGGGCATGGTCACCTGAAATCACTTTTTTTCCAATCGCATTTGCAGCCATAGCCAAGTCTTCCAACCAGACTTTGACCTGGCTGACACTGGGGTTTCCCGTGCCCGTATCTTCATCGTAAAAAGCGTGCGACGAAAAGCCGTACACCCTGCTCATCAGGCTCGTCGAAGCCAGCAGGGTGCTGTTCCAGGGCGAGGAACCGGGGCCAACAGCAGGCACGGTGATGTGCAGTGTTGGGTCAGCGGCGAGCATGGAATCAATGATGGGGATGGCCAGGGCAATAAAAGCATTTGCCCCGGCGGCATCGTTGCCAAGTTCATTGGGCGACCAGGGTTCGTTGCCGATGTTCCAGATTTTGATGCCGTAGGGGTTGGGGTGCCCGTAAGAATTGCGGAGCATGGCCCAGTCCGTGCCGTGCCGCGGGTTCGAGCCGTTGTTTGGTGCGTTGCAATATTCCACCCAATCGGCAGCGAGGATGGCGGGGTCCGGTTGCCCCACGCTTGGGTACAGGTTGACCATGATTTGCACTTCGTCCGAGGGCAGGCCTTTCCCTATCGTCATGGTGTCCATGAACTCGTCGAAGCCGAATTGCAAGGCCTGGGAGTTGGTGCCGCCGGGGCCCATGGGCTGGGCAATCCTGTTGGCAAACGGGCCGATGGTGTACGACCAGTTCCAATTGAGGATTTCAAGGTTTCCCGGATAACGTACTCCACGAATGGGCATCCTCTTCCAAGCCGCTCCCACGGCAGGCAGGATTGCTCCGGTGGCGGGGTCGAAATACCCGGCGGGGTCAACCGGAGCGCCGGGGTTGTAGTCCATGCTCGAACGCCCGTCGAAGCTGGCGCCGAGGAGTTTTTTGGCAGCCGGGTTGATGGTTTGAGACTGGTTGACGGTAATAAAACAGGTGGCTTGGGCAAAGAGCGAGGTTTGCCATGAAGCAACCGGGAAAAGAAAAAAAAAGGTGGCAACGGAATTTTTTAGCATCATCGCTTGGTATTTGAACAAAAAGGGGGAGAGCGGGAAGCGTGGGCAGGCACAAAATTACAGGGCATCCATTCGCCAATCTACCCGTGTATTTGGGATTTTTGGCATCCCGCATTTGTGGGAGGAAAATGTACCGGCGACTTTAGTCGCCGAGATCTTCGGCGCAAATGCTTCCGGTACTTCGGCGACTAAAGTCGCCGGAACAAGAGGAGCAGGCTGTGCCCTTCGGCATTGCATACGAACACCTATAAGGTTTTCAAAACCTTATAGGTGTTCATAAGAAAAGAAGAAAGCAGGTCACTTACGCGTCATCCACCAGCCGAGCCAAACCCCGGCAAGCCCCCATTGGGCAATGGCGTCGATGAGGTAACCCACTGTGCTGCCTCCATACCAGATGCTGTTGAGGTACGGAATGGTAAGATAGCTCATGGCACCTACTGCTATTGAGCCGAGCACCGCCGTTTTAAAATCTAAGCTCCCGATTTTGCCGAGCAGCCAAACCAGCAGAAAGGCGGTAACCAAATCTACCACAAGCCCCCGGATCATGTTCATACTCATACCAGCATTCATGGCTTTGTGATAGCTCACGGTAGCCCAGGGCTTGCCGGTCATTTCGTTCATAAAAACCTTCTGCTCCTCCTTAGGGCTGCCGGGCGCAAGCTGCGGCATGAAATAGGTGCCATCAGCACTGAGATTGGCCGAAAGGGCTTCCAGAATGGCACCCTGATTTTCTGTGTACTGCGTTTCCGAGCCGTGAATGTTTAGCGCAGCCCAGGAAACGAATTGCCAGGCAAACAGAATGATGCCGGCAACGACGGTAGCGGTGAGTTGTTTTTTCATAAGAAATGTGTTTTGTGATGATGTAAATAACGGGTCTAAGATAGGCAAAAGATGGAGATTTCGTATCCCCTCAAAAAATGCTGGTATTTCGAGCGGCAGGGTTTTGAACCCTGCGTTTCGGGTACGAAAACGCAGGGTTCAAAACCCTGCCGCTCGAAAAGA
>SCUG01000601.1 GCA_004297645.1 Saprospiraceae bacterium
GACACATAGTTTGCCTTTTAAAAATTTTTGAAAAAAATTTTTAAAACCTATGTGGACTATGTGCCTATTGTGTTTAAAAAACAAGTTTTATGTTTGGTTGTGGCTTCGCCACTATAGGTTGGACAGAATTTACAGCCTATACCCTACCCCGAAAGTAAAGATGGACGAGCCGAACCCCACTTCCGAAAAGGCGAGCACCCGGTTTGAAAAAACATACTCCGCACCAACGAATCCGGTGTAAGTAACTTTGTCTGCCTCCGGGTGGATGTTCATGTGCGTTTCGAGGTAGTCAAAATTCCCGTAATTCACGCTGAACTTCGAATTGTTCACAGCCAGGAGAAACCCGCCGTAAAAATCCAGGTGTTCAAGTTGGTTGTAATGGAAAGCGCCTTTCAGCCCTAATTGCTGCGAGCGGTTGGTCACCTTTTGAGCAAGGCCATCGGAAACAATGACTGGCTGACTTTGATAACTGGACTGGCTGTACGAAAGGCCGAGGCTGAAATTCTGGCCAATGTGGCGGTGAACATGAAGCGTGAGCGGCGGCAAAATAGTGCGGGCATCTTCGAGAAATGCCGAAGACGACATTATACCGATGCCCAGCGTAAAATCGGTGTTTCCTTTGCCCATTAGTTGTTTGCTCTGCGCGTTCACAGTGTTCAAAATAAACAAGGTGGCGATAAAGGAAAATAAGATGGTTCTCATAATGAAAAACGTTTTTGAATCGAGTCACTTCGTCAGAGTAAGGCGCAATGCAAGGGCCTTGCTTCGAAGGGTGACACATGGGTTAATGAATAAGAAATAAGATTGGCCAGAACTCGTGTTCCTGGCCAGGAGAGCAACCGTTTTGCTTTACAGTTTGCGGGTAGAAGTTGAACTCAAATAATCAAGGTATTGTCAAGATAGCGCGCAAACTGAGACGGGAATTTGCAGCACTTTGCTTTGTTATTTCATTTACCTGCCAGATACCTGGCCAGCGAAAAACCACGGAGCGCCAATTGCCCGCCGGGCTTTCATTTTTCTAATCGAGTGCGATAATAACGCCAACCACGCCAAATAGTACACACCCCATTGCTGATAATTATCAACGTGATTATTGTCAACAGCAAGAGCCTTCAAAGGATATTTTGCGGCTCTTCGATGTAGCCATGTTTGTATTGGAGATTATTTACTTTTGCCGGGGCCTCCGGCCCAAATTTGCGCATGGCCCCAATAAAAAATTTTGAAAAAAAACGCACATATCCAACCATGAGAATTTACCTCGACAACGCCGCCACTACCCCTCTGCGAGAGGAGGTCATCGAAGTGATGTACCAGTGCCTGAAAGAAAAATTCGGCAACCCCTCGTCCATCCATGCCGAAGGACGAAAGGCGCGGGCTGCCATTGAGGAGGCCCGCAAAACCGTGGCTCACCTGCTTGGTGCCTCCACCGGCGAGATTTTCTTCACCTCCGGCGGAACCGAAAGCAGCAACATGGCGATAAAGGGCGCCGTCCGCGACCTCGGCGTCCGGCGCATCATCAGTTCCCCCACTGAGCACCACTGCGTGTTGCACCCGTTGGAAGTGGTGAGAAAACAGGGCGTTCAAATTGAACAAGTGCATCTTGACCGGCGAGGCCGGATAAATTACGACCATCTCGAACAGTTGCTCCAACAATCGAACGGCGCTAAAACTATGGTTTCATTGATGCACGCCAATAACGAAATAGGCACGGTGCACGACATGGAGCGCATCTCTGCCTTGTGCCAAACATACGGTGCCATTTACCACTCCGACACGGTGCAAACCATCGGCCACCGCACCATCAATGTTTCCAAAACTAAGATCCACTTCCTGTCGGGAGGCGCCCATAAATTTCACGGGCCAAAGGGCTGTGGGTTTATTTACATCAACAACGAGGTACAATTGAAGCCCTTTATGGATGGTGGCGGGCAAGAGCGCAATATGCGCGGTGGCACAGAAAACGTGTACGGCATCGTGGGCATGGCAAAAGCGCTGGAGCTTGCCTGCGAAAACATGGACAGCTACCGCTCTTACATCGAAGACCTCCGCAGCTATTTCATGCACCAATTGCAGGAGCGCTTTGAAGACATACAATTCAATGGCGACTACGACGGCGACTATCTGCACACAATTTTGAGCGTTTCGTTCCCGCCCTCCCCGCGTTCGGAGCTGCTCCTGCTGCAATTGGACATCGCCGGCATCAGCGCCTCCGGCGGCAGCGCTTGCAGCTCTGGTGCCGAAACCGGCTCGCATGTGCTCAATGCCATTCAAGCCGGCCCGGAACGCAAAACCATCCGGTTCTCGTTTTCTCATTTCAACACCAAAGCTGAGGTGGATTATGCGCTGGAAAAACTCGCCGGCCTGGTGCAGGCAAAAAAAGAACCGGCGAATGTATGAGACCAGTAAGCTTTTCCAGCACAAGGAAAACGCCCCCGTTGATTCGGGGGCGTTTTCTTTTTCCGGGAACCATGCAACATCAGGTTTCCAAAGGCAGGGAATCATGCGGAGGTGTCCCAAATGTGCCAGCGGAGAATTCATTCTTACCGGCAGCAAACCACATCTGGCAGTTTGCACATCTCCCCGGCAGCGCCGCTTGCGGCCCCTTATATTTGTACTCGAACCCCAGGTGTAAAAACGATGACCATCATTCTTGGGCGATGATTTTCTTACCCCCACACACTGTCAATCGCCCGCTGATTCCAAGAAGTAAACAGGCATAAGGTTTCATTTATACTGTCGAGCGTTAGGTTTTGTCCATCCCGGGTATTTGGCGCTGGCTTCGCTGGCTTAGGGGTTTGGGGGCGAAGCCCCCAATATCCCCTCCCCCTGGCACCGCCGGAGGCGGCGCCGGGGCACACAATGTCAAGTGTTAGTGTAGTATCTAACCATCGAAATTCATTGCCCTCACTATTTGTACAAAGCCTATTTGGTTCTGGCTGCATCCCGATTACCCGGATGGCTAAAGTCTAATAGCAAATGTCAAATGGACAAAACCTGGCGTTCAAAAGTATAATTGCGGCTTTGAGTCTGTCTCAATATTATCATTCTATAACCTTCAAAACTAAATCCATTATGAAAACGAATTTAAGGAATCCCGTATTCAGCCTGATAGCTTGCATGCTATTGGCGCTGTCCATTGGCTTTTTCTCCTGCGAAAAAACCGTGGACGAATTACTACCCTCCGGCAACCCTGCCGGGTATGATGACCCTGGCTATGAACTTCCACCTTTTGTAAATGGCCAGGCCCAAAATGACGGCGAAACAGGCGGCTCCAACGATGCAGCCTTCAGCTTTGAATTGGAAAAAAGTTACTGCTCGAGATTAGGCACCAACGTTGCCGTACGCATCGAGTTTGAAAATGAATACCGCGTACGCTGGGAAGTGGACGGCCTGGCAAGTGGCACAGGTATGAGGTTGAATTGTGTGAGCGGAAGGAAGGCTACTGCTTACGTTACCCGGATAGCCGGCGATATCACGCTGATAAAATCCATTGAGCTGCACACCGCAATCAGCCCGGTGATGCTAAAGACCAAACCCAAAACATTCAATTTCACCCTCAAATTGGTTCCTTGCAGTGACGGGAAGGTCAATGTCCATATCAAAATTCTCAACCCTCAACTGTATAAATACGATTGGAAGTTGAACAACATGCCAGCAGGCCACGACAAGAAACTTTCCTGTGTTTGCGGGAACAAAGCACAAGTCAGTGTAACGCGCCTTTCAGACGGACTCACCACCACCAAAAGCATTTCCCTGCCCATTTGCACTGCAAAAGAATAACGTACTCGCAGAATACCATTTAGCATTCACCCCCCTGCCCGCCTCAAGGAGGGACTATTCAGCTCAAGAGACGGCCCAAAGCCGCCTCTTTTTTTTGGGGGGCGCAATGAGAATGTTGGACTTTGGACACTCGTCCCAGCAGGGCGTATTGCTGGTAGCAAAGTAAGCCTGCCACCAAAAGCCCGGCCCTGAAATCATCAACCTGCAATTCGAGCCAATGGGAAGAGGGTTGCCAGACGGCACCAAGCGGCTCCACCTCCACAAAGAGCTTCTCTCTCACTCCGACATATCCATGTTGTGATAAACGTGCTGCACGTCTTCATCGTCTTCCATCTTTTCGATGAGATTGATGACATCTTCCACCTGCTCTTCCGACAAGCTCTTTGTGTGTGAAGGGATGCGGTCCAATTTGGCCTCCTGCACTTCGATGTTCTTTTCATCGAGGGCTTTGGATAGCGAGCCATAATCGGCAAAATCACAGAGCAATATCAGGGTGTCCTCCTCCTCTTGAATCTCCTCCAGCCCGGCGTCTATCATTTCCAATTCGAACTCATCGCGATCGCCGATGGCGTCCTTGGCTACGATAAAAACGCCCTTCCGGGCGAACATGTATTCCACGGAACCAGAGGTGCCGAGCGCCCCGCCGTATTTCGAAAACACATGCCGCACATTGGCCACGGTGCGGGTACTGTTGTCCGTTGCCGTTTCCACAATCAGCGCGATGCCATGCGGTGCGTAACCCTCGTACACGACTTCATCGTAGTTTTTAGCGTCTGTTTCCGAGGCTTTTTTTATAGCGCTTTCGACATTTGCCTTGGGCATGTTGGCCGCTTTGGCGTTCTGAATGGCCACGCGCAGCCGGGGATTGTAATGTGGGTCGGGGCCGCCGTCTTTTACCGCAATAGCTATCTCCCGGCCCACCCGCGTAAACACCCGGGCCATATTTCCCCAACGCTTCATTTTACGTGCTTTCCGGTATTCAAATGCTCTTCCCATGATAAAGTTATTGGTTACATTCGCTGAATGAGGGGGTCTTTTGGGGCGGCAAATTTAGGGCACCGGGGATAAGTTTCAAACACATTGGATTAGAAAGCAAATAAAGATACGCAGGCCCGGTAGCATGGCTTTCACAATGCCCACTCACCGCATCAGTGTAACCCCGCCCTTCAACAATTCGCTGCTGCCATCTATCAGTTCCAATTCAGCGAACCACACGAAAACCGCAGGGTCGAGGTCTTCGCCCCTGGCCCGCCCATCCCAGCCTTTGTTCAGGTCGTTGGGCGGGAAATTCTCCGCCATGAACACCAATTCGCCCCACCGGGTGAACACCTTGAAATTCAACACGCGGGCCACGAGTCCCGGCTTCGCAAAAATGACCAGCCTGTCATTGATGCCATCGTTGTTTGGCGAAAAAACGTTCGGCACGTAAATGTCCGCCTGCCGCTCCACTTTTATCAAAATCGCCGCCATTCCGGTACAGCCGTTGACATCTGTGACTTCAACCATGTACACCGTTTCGCCCAAAGGCGTGACGTGCGGTTGCAAACAGCCGGAGCAGTCCAACCCCTCCTCCGGTACCCAAACCACAGAACTCACCTGACTGGCCGTCACGTTCAGCACCGGCGACAAAAGGTAGCTGTCACCCAGCACCACCGTCACCTCCGGCTCCAGCGACACGACGACCTCCGGCGGCTCCGGCAATTCCACGGTTTCGGATAGCCAACAGCCACCGGATTCCTGCACGAACAGGCCGTAAACGCCAGGCGGCAGGCTGTCAAAAATCGCCTCCGCCGAAAAGCTGACGCCCCCATCCACGGAATACAAGAAGGGCGCTATCCCACCCTGCACCTCAGTGAAAGTGATGCTACCCAACCCCTCCGGGCAGGCGGGGTTTTGTTTTTCAAAAGAAAAACTTTCTAACGCCACGGCAACCACCTGCACTCCGTCGGATGAAGTGCAGCCGTTGGCCGGGTCTGTCACGGTGAGGGTGTAAAAGCCTGGCTGGTCCACTGCCAGCGTAGGGGTGTTCTCGAAGAAAACGATGTGGCCATCTGTCGTTGTCCAGTGAAAAAGCACGCCGAGAGTAGGGCTGCTGCCAGTCAGCGCCACAATCTGCTCTTGGCAGGTCAGCGGGTCGGGTGCTGCGGCTGTTGCCCCCGGCGGCGTGACGTTCGCCGCCACCGTCACCGAAGCCGTCGCGGAGCAGCCATTTAGCTGGTTGGTCACCGTCAGAGAATAATCGCCAGGGGCATCCACCACGGGCAGCAGGCTATCGGTGCCTGCGGAAAAATGGCCGCCCGCCGTCGTCCAGTTGATGCCAAAAATGCCGCCCGCATCCGAGCCGGAAGCGTCGAGCGTAAGTAAACTGCTGATGCAATTCAACGTGCCGGGCGGGGCAATCACCACCACGGGCAACTCTGTATTTTGGGTCACTTCCACCGAATCAATGGCAGTGCATCCGTTGCCGCTATCTGTGATAATGAGCGTGTAAACTCCGGCAGCATCTACTGCCGGGGTCAGGGTTGTTTCGCCTGCGGCGAAATGGCCACCCGCCGTCGTCCATTTAATTATAAAATCAAGACCGTAAGTCGAACCGCTGCCATCGAGCACAATCTCCGTTTGGGCGCAGCCCAAAATACCCGGCAGGGCAATCGCCACGGTGGGGGCTACCGTATCCACCGATGCCGTGGTGAGGGCCGTGGCAGTGCAGCCATTAGCGGTGTTGGTTACGGTGAGGGTGTAGGTGCCGGCCGCATTTATGACGGGCGTCAGCGTCGTATCTCCGCTCACGATATGGCCGCCGGACGTAGCCCATGCGTAGGTAAAAATGCCACCCGCGCTTGACCCTGTGCCATCGAGGCTGACTTCCGTCAGAATGCAGTCCAAGCTGGGAGATGCAGCCGCAGCAGCGGCAGGTGGCGCAGTATTTTCGGTCACGATGACCGTACCGGCTGCCGTGCAGCCATTGCTGGTATTCGTCACCGTGAGGGTGTAGGTACCAGGCGCATCCACCACCGGGGTAAGGGTGCTCGCTCCGCTCACAATATTGCCGCCGGGGGCCGCCCACGAATACATTAGATTGCCATTGCCGGAGGCCGTGCCATTGAGGGTCAGGCTGGAGGTGAGGCAGGTCAGCACGCCACCAGTGCCGGCATCGGCGAGGGGCGGCTCCACATTTTCGACAACCTGCACACTCGCCGCCGACTGGCAGTTGTTCGCCGTGTCGGCCACTGTGAGCAGATAAGTGCCGGGGGCATCCACTATGGGTTGAAGGGTGGCCCCGCCAGCGGCAATATTTCCGTCGTTAGTCGTCCAGTAGTAAACGATGCCGGTGCCGGAAGACGACCCTGTGCCGTCGAGCACGATGCTGCTCACCGTACAATCGAGGGTATCCGCTGCCGCGATGGCGGCAATGGGCGCATTGGCGTCTTGTGAAATGAGGACGGTGTCTTTGGCCGTACAGCCATTGGCTGTGCTAATCACGGTCAAAATGTACAACCCCGGCGCATCCACCGCCGGCGTCAGCGTGGTATCGCCCGATACGAGGTGGCCGTTGGGCGTAGCCCAAACATAGCTGAACGCACTGCCCTGCGATGAGAGCGAACCATCGAGCGTGGCGCTTTGCAGGCCGCACGACAGGGTGAAACCTGCTCCGGCGTCAGCGATGGGTGGCACGGTATCCTGCGCCACGTTCACCGCAGCACTGTTCGCACAGCCGTTGGCGCCATTGGTCACGGTGAGCACATAGTTGCCGGGCGCGTCCACCACCGCCACGAGGGTGTCTGCGCCTGCGGCGATGTGGCCGTCCGGCGTGGTCCATTGATAAACCGTTTGACCGGCACCTGTGGCGCTGCTACT
The DNA here is from genome assembly GCA_004297645.1 of Saprospiraceae bacterium. Taxonomy (GTDB): domain Bacteria; phylum Bacteroidota; class Bacteroidia; order Chitinophagales; family Saprospiraceae; genus UBA6168. The sequence goes on from SCUG01000601.1 coordinate 7,639, forward strand.
GAGTTCTATTTGCGGCGTGCCGCAAGTGAGCGTGGCGGGTATTTCTATTTGCACCTGCGGTGCAATGATGGACTGCTGCACCGCCACACTGTCGCTGGCTGTGCAGCCGTTGAGCGTATCGGTGACGAGCAGGGTGTAAGTCCCCGGCTGCTCTACCACGATGAATGCCGAATCCGCCGGGCCGCTGATAATTCCATCCGCTGTCGTCCAGGCGTAGGTAAACCCCGGCCCGGCATTAGTAGCCGAACCGCCAAGGGTGATATTCGATAGTAAGCATGTCAGCATGTTAGGTGCGCCGGCATCGGCCACGGGTGGCAGGGTATCGGCCGTCACCAAAACCGTGTCGGTGGCCGCGCAGCTATTCTGGGTGTTTAATACCGTCAAAATGTATGCTCCGGCGCCATCAATGACGGGGGCCAATGTGGTGTCTCCGGAAAGAATATGGCCGTCGTTGGTGGCCCATTGGTAGCTGAAAAGCGGCCCCTGGTTAGAGCCACTGCCGCCGAGGGTGGTGGTGGCTGAAAAGCAGTTCAGCACGGCGGGCGGTCCTGCATCGGCGGCAGGGGCGAGGGTATCCTGTGCAATGGTGACGCTGGCGCTTGCCGGGCACATATTCGTGGTATCGGTGAGGGTGAGGATGTAGGTGCCGGGGGCATCCACTTCGGGGGTCAGCGTATTTTGGCCCGCTGAAAAATGGCCGTTGGGCGTAGCCCAAACGAAAACGATGCCCGGCGCGGTTGACGAGTTGCTCCCGTCGAGCAGAACCGTGCTGGTCGCACAGTCCAACTGCCCGGAGGCTGCGACCATCACCACGGGGGCATTGCTGTTTTGAATGACCGCCACAGAGTCGGTGGCCATGCAGCCGTTGGTAGTGTCGGTGACGGTGAGGAAATACACCCCGGTGGCGTTCACCACGGGCAGCAGAGTGCTATCGCCCGACACGATATTTCCACCGGAGGTGGTCCATAAATAGCCCATCGCCACACCCTGGCTGGAGCCGCTGCCATTGAGCGTATCGAGGTTTACCCCGCAGCCGGTCAGCAATGCCAGCCCGGCCTCTGCAACTGGCAATAGAGTGTTTTCACCTACCTGCACGGAGTCAAAGGCAGTGCAGCCATTCAGCGTATCGGTGACCGTTAGAAAATAGATTCCGGCAGTATCTACCACGGGCATCAGCGTGGTGTCGCCCGACGCTATATTTCCACCGGAGGTGGTCCATAAAAAAGTAAAACGAGTGCCCTGGCTTGAAGCGGTTCCATCCAATTGCACGGAATCAACCACGCAAGTGAGCGTGTCAGGCAGGGCAATAACGGCAAGGGGCAGCACCGTGTTCGCAACAACAGCCGCCGTGTCGGAAGCTGTACAGCCATTGCCGGCGGCGGTGACAGTCAGCACGTATTCGCCCGCACTGTCCACGACGGGGGACAGCGTGGTTTCGCCGGAGACAATGTGCCCGTTGGCGGTCGTCCAGAAATACGCCCCGGCACCGGAACCGCTGCCGTCGAGCAACACGGACGGGGTTTGGCAGTCGAGCGACGCTGTATCGCCGGCCACGGCCAATGGCGCCAGCGTGTCTTGCAACACAGGCACGAGTGCGATGGCGGTGCATTGGCTTTGGTTGTTTGTTACGGTCAACTGATAGATTCCGGGGGCGTCCACGACGCAATTGTTCAAGGTGCTGCCGCCTGAGACGATATGGCCGCTAAGGGTCGTCCACTGGTAGCTGATGCCGGCCCCGGACGTGCTGCCCTGACCGTTCAGTGTCAGGTTTTCGGTGAGGCAGCCGAGGGTATCGGGGGCACTGCCTGCGGCAATAGGTGTGTTGAAATTCGCCGTCACGGTGACCATTGCCGTGGCTGTGCAACCGCTGGGAGAGTTGGTCACCGTCAGGGTGTAGGTGCCCGGCTGGCTAACCACGGGGTAGAGTGAGTTGGCGCCGGAGACGATACCCGATGCCGGTGTCCAGGTGTAGCTGATACCTCCACCAGATGAGGAGCCGCCGCCGTCGAGGGTGACGATGGGCGAAGCGCAGTTGAGCATATTCGGCGCCGCTGCCGCTGCAAAAACGATGTTGGGGTCGGGCAGCAATTGCACGGTGGCAAAATCGGTGCAGGTGATGTTTCCATCGTCGTAAGTCACCGTCAGTGTGTAGCTCCCCTCCGCATTGACCGTGGCACTGGGTGTGTTGGCGCCAGCCACGATATTTCCACCGAAGGTGGTCCACTGGTAGCTGATATTTGGGCCAGAGGTAGAGGCGCTGCCGTTGAGTACCATTCCACCGGGGAGGGCGCTGCATGGCAAAATGGCAACCGGCGGCAAAACGGCACTGACGGCAACCACATCCACCATCACTTCGTCCATGACGGTGCAGGCTGCGCCAAAATAAATGTCGTCGAGGGCATAGTCGTCGCCGAAGAACCCGTTCCCGGAATTTTGGGTGGTGATGCAAACATCGGCCGAGGTGGCAGCGCCGGAATTCCAGCTCGCCGAAAATTGCTGCCACTGGCAGGTACCGCCAGTGTAATTGTAAACACTGCCCACCAACTGGCTATTGATGGCAAACTGCAAAGCCGCCGGATCTATTGGTGAGGAAATCACCCAGGCGCTCATGGTGTAAGTGGTGTTGGGTGACACGGGTATTGTCTGACACCAGATATCAGCACCGGGGATACCAGCACCATTGACGAGCATCATATTTCCTGTGCCATTGCCAAAGGTATGGTCGTCGCAAGGCGGAAATGCAGAAATGACGAGGGCTGGCGAGGTGGTGATAATGTAGGTTCCCGGTGTAATGGGCGTCGCCGAATAGGTGTAATCGCTTGTAAATGCGGTGTTCCCCATTTCAAAAGCGGGGTTGGTCACGAGGTTGGGGGCCGAAGGGTCGAAGGCCTGTGCGGCTAAGGTGTAGGTCATCGGTCCGAGCACGGTGGCCGTTGGCGTCAAAATGTTGGGGTTGTCGAGGCCGCTGACCGGGGTCCAGTTGAAGCTGAGGTAATTGCCGGTGATGCTGCCACTGAGGGTGACCTGCTCCCCCATATTGCACACGAGTTGATTAGGCCCTGCATTCACCGTAATGGGACATTGGGAGGCGAGTGGTGAGAGGTTTGAAGTGAGCGCTGACAGGGTCAGCAGTATTTGAAATTGGATGTTCATTGGTGGTGCAGTTGTAATATCCGGCCCACAAGGTACGATTTAGCTGGCTTATTCCGGCCCAAAACTCCATCGATATCTAACCTCAGAAATTCGTGCTTTTTTTGTCAGAATGTAACTATACAGCCGCCTATACAGCCGCCTATCAATCTATTCAGTAACAGCCAGATTATAGGCATTTTTTCGGCTTCAGCCTCCCCCCGGCCCCCTCCGAAGGAGGGGGTGACGTCATGGCTCCCCCTCCTTCGGAGGGGGCCGGGGGGAGGCTGAACAGTTACGTCAGAATAACTTATGGAGTATCCCCTCAAAAAATGTTGGTATTTCGAGCGGCAGGGTTTTGAACCCTGCGTTTTCGTAACTGAAACGCAGGGTTCAAAACCCTGCCGCTCGAAAAGACTGCGAAATTTTGGAAAACTCCCATTAATTTATGAGGGGATACCTTATGGAACTCATTTGGTACTGGCTCCGCCAGGTTAGGGGTTTGGGGGCGAAGCCCCAAACCACCCTCCCCTGTGCCTTGATAGACTTTCCAGGTTTTTAAAACCTGGAAAGTCTCGCTGCTATCCGCTCCCCGTGAGGGCTTTCCCCGGCATAGCGACGGGGAAACGTAGTATTTAACTATCGAAATTCGTTGCCCTGAGCACCGCCTCCGGCGGCGCTCAGGGGGAGGAGGAACTTGGGGGCTTCGCCCCCAACCCCTATTGTAGCGAAGTAAAACTCCCAGCTCTTTGGTTCTGGCTCTGCCAGGTTGGGAAAGAGACAAAATTTAACCCATTTTTAATGCCCGGTTTTACCGCACCAAACAACCTATCGTCACCTTTGCAGTCCTTTTCGGGAAAATCAAAGGATACAAAATTGCCCGCTTGGGGAAACCCGTCAACTTTAAAAACCGGACGGCGTTTAGGCATGGGCCACCGGGGATGATTCCGTATCGTGATGAACTTTTTACTGCCTTCGGAATTATATTCCGCCAGAGGTGATTATTGACCTCCCGAAAAGTGTTGCCCGTCTATAACTTGATAAGACTGGTAGCCGGTGAAAATAAATTTGCACCCAATTACAATTACTGTTTTTTGCGGCACGCTAATACTTTTTCTGCGGCCCAGTCCAAATGCTAAAAAGAAATGATGACCCGATTCAGACACCTAAATTTATTGGCTTTCGCCTTTGTTGGACTTTTTGCTTTCACTTCCTGTGTACCATCATTAGCCATGGAAGACTTGGAGCAGCTTGCTCCCCACTCAGGACAAAGCCTGCTGGACCAGCTCAGTCAGCAACAGGTGGTCAAGATGACCCTTACCGCCAATTTCGACTCACTATTGCAGAATCGCAACACCAACAATCAATATCCTGCGGTGCTCCATTACGAGGACGAACATGGAATTGAGCAGACTTACAATATCAGCATACGGCCTCGCGGGAAGTTTCGCAGAAAAATCTGCGATTTCCCGCCGCTGAAGCTGAATTTTTCAAAAGACGAACTTGAGGCCGCTGGCCTGGCACCATTTGACAATTTCAAATTAGTCACCCAATGTTTAGAGGATGCGCAGCTTAGCAAAAGGCTCGTGCTGCGCGAATACCTGGCCTATAAAATGCTCAATGAACTGACACCCAACAGCTACCGCGTTCAGTTGGTGAAAATCACCTACCAAGACCAGAAGAATGAGCGGAATAAAACTATGCGTTGGGGCTTCCTCATCGAAGACGGCGACGAACTTGCAGCCCGCATGAAATGCGAAGAATGCAAAAATTGCATGGGCCGCACGGCGGAGAGTTTTTCACTGCCACATGAAAGAATCGCCTCGCTTTTCGAGTACATGATAGGCAACAGCGACTGGAGTTTGATTATGAATAGAAACATCACCCTGTTCAGCAGACCCGATGGCACCTTGGTTCCTGTACCATACGATTTTGATTTTTCAAGGTTCACCGGCGCTCCCTATATGCGCCCCAATGCAGAGTATCATCAAACCGGGGCCATGGAGCGTATATTCATGGGCGAGGCTACTTCGGCGCAGGAATTGTACGCGACCATCGCCTATTTTAAATCGAAAAAAAGTACGCTGACAAATTTGGTGATGAACTTCAATCTTTTAGAAGAAGAGGACCGGCAGGAACTGGTTCAGTATTTGGATACCTTCTATCTCGACATTGCCAGCATAGACAAAGCACAACAGGCTATGTTTATGGCTTCGGAATAAGATTTAACAAGCAGTTTTTTCATACTAATTCAATATTCAAGGGCGCCATTTGGCGCCCTTTTTTTGTGCCTCAGCTTACATGTTGCCGCAGTAAAAAGCAGGAATACTTTGGAAAAATCAGTAGCCCGCCTTTTTATTCAATTTCCCACCCTATTTTTGCGCGCAAATTCTCCTCATGCAGTTGCTGATAAAAAATGCCCTGATAGCCCATCCCGCCTCTAAGCACCACGGCGAAATCACAGATATTTTCATAAAAAACGGCCTGATAGCCGCCATTGGCCGCCAACTAAAAGTGGAGGCTACTAAAATCTTCGATGCCGCCGGGGCCTGTGTTTCTCCCGGATGGCTCGACCTCGGTGCGCAAACCGGCGACCCCGGTTTCGAGCACCGCGAAGATTTCGACACGGCCACCAACGCCGCCGCCATGGGAGGGTACACCGCCGTTGCCTGCCTGCCAAACACGCTACCCGTCATCCACTCCAAGCCGGAGGTGCTTTACGTGAAAAACCGGGCGAAAAACAACCTCGTGGATTTCCTGCCCATCGGCGCTTTGTCGCAAAATTGTGCGGGCAAAGACATCACCGAGATGTACGACATGAACGCTGCCGGTGC
>SCUG01000602.1 GCA_004297645.1 Saprospiraceae bacterium
TGGGCATCTTGGATACCACGTTTCGGGCTTCTTCTCCACAGCCTCCGCCAACATCGCGAACAATCTTGATGTTGGTAATGCTGCCGTCTTTTTCTACTACAAACTGAAGCACGACCATTCCCTGAACTCCATTGTCGCGGGCTACCGCCGGATAAACAATATTGCTGTAAATGAACTGCAACATTTTCTCTTCAGCACATTTCTGCCGCTCATTCTTATCTATCACATCTTCGCAGCCGGGAAAAGTTGGGTTCTGTTCTACAATCCTGAAAATCTCTTGCTCCGATTCAGTGACGGGTGGGGGCGGTGGCGGCGGAGGTGGAGCTAACTTTTTCGATTTGGCCACTGCTGGCGCTTCAACAGCAGTTTCTTCCGAAATACTTTGGTCATGGAACACAATTGCTTCAACATCCGGTAAATCATTTGCCACTATTTCCATTTCTTTTGGGGCTGGAGGCGGAGGTGCCGGTGGAGTTGGTGGTTCCGTAGTCCTGGGCATTTCCATTTCAATCTCGCCGGTCAACGTGCCAAGGTATTGAGACATATCCATCTTAGCTTCGTAAGTTGTCCAGCTAAAAGCAAATATCATGAGGACGAGCGCAACGATTAGCCCATAGTTCATGAAAGCCCCACTGAGCAAAAAGGTGTTTACTTCCGGGTACTTGTTCCGGCCTTGCAGCGGTGATTTCCAGTGTTCGTTTTTATGAAGTGCAGTGAGGTTTTTGCACGCCTGCTTATTGAAGAATAACCTTGCCAGATGGATGATGCCTGCTGTAAAAAGGATTAAAAGGAATAATCCCCAAAGAATCGTGGTGACGGACATTTCGATAGACATAGTTAGGGAATTGAGTTTACAAAAGAAGGCGAGTATCGGTTTTGACTTACAAAACTTTCTTCATCGCCAGTTGAATAAAACTCCTTCATTTCACTACCATTTCATATGCCTTTCGTCAATTCTGCGATTGATTTATGTCAGTGCACTTTCATTGGCCTGTGGCCAAAAGAATAGGGCACCATGCACGTGCATGATGCCCTATTCTTTTATTTAGAGCAGGTTTATTCGAGCTTGAATTTAACAGGCAGGTTGAACTGTACCCTAACAGCACGGCCCCTTTGCTTGCCTGGTTCCCATTTGGGCATCATTTGAACGACGCGCAAGGCTTCTGCTCCACAACCGGCACCAATGTCGCGTGCGATTTCAGGTGAGGTAATACTGCCGTCTTTTTCTACCACAAATTTGATGACAGCCATCCCTTCCACGCCATTCTCACGGGCGATAGCGGGATATTTGATATTGCTGTAAATGAATTGCAGCATTTTCTCGTCAGCGCAGCGTTTCTTCTCTGCTTTGTCGGAAATGCCCTCACAGCCGGGGAAGGCGGGATTATCTTCAACGACTTTAAAAATCTCATCTTCTTTCACGTCAGGTGGCGGTGGTGGCGGTGGTGGTGGTGGTGCTGTTTCTTTTTTCACAGGCGCCTCTACCATTGTTTCTTCCTGGATACTCTGATCCTTGAAAACGACCGTCGTTTCAATAGATACGTCGTTTGGAACCTCTTGAATTACAGGCGGAGGCGGAGGCGGAGGCGGAGGCGGAGGTTCTGCGGTTCTGGGTGTTTCCACTTCGATATCTTCTTCAAGGGTTGATAAAAGACCGGAAACATCAACGACTTTTTCATACTGGGTCCAACTGAATGCCAGTATCATCAGCGCAATGGCTGTCAAAAGGCCGTAATTCATCAAGGTACCACTGAGGCTGAAAGTATCTACTTCGGGATACTTGTTTCTGCCCTCCAGTGGCGACTTGAAGGTAGTTCCGGCATGTTTCTCGGTAAGGTTGCTTGAAGACCGCTTGTTGTAAACTGTGCGTATGATAAAGACGATTGCAATGGTTAATGCAATCATAGCTAAAGCGGCAATAAATACGGTGGAACCTGATACTTCAAAATTCATGAATCTTAGGTTTTATAAATGAACAATCTAAATGCAAGATAGCTGATAACCGCACCGCAAACATTCGCCACCATGTCTAACACCTCAAAATAGCGGTACGGGAAAAAGGCCCATTGAACGAATTCCAAAGAAATTCCGTAACCAGAAACGCCCACTAATATAATCAAAACTGACTTGGGCGACCATTTGCATTCTTTTTGCAACGCCCACAAATATAGCCATGCCAACAAACCATAAGCAAGGAAATGGCCAATCTTGTCAGGAGAGTGGGAAATCGCTGGCAGTTGCACCCCTGGCAATACGGACAATGCAAAGATGGCAATTGTACATACTATCGCAGGCCAAAAGGATTTCAAATAACTGACTACCTTCAATGATACTTTGTTAGATGCAGGATGTATTCATTATGGTGTAAAGAATAAAAATTAACTAATCAGTGCCTCGTAGCCAGCGGCATCAAGGAGGCTACCTAACTCGGTGGCATCTGCCATCTCCACTTTGATAATCCACCCACTTCCGTAGGGGTCGGAATTTACCAAAGTGGGGTCGTCACTTCCCTTTTCAGAAATAGCCTCATTGAATTCAATGACCTTACCGGAGACCGGCATAAATAAATCCGAAGTAGTCTTCACTGCTTCCACCGTCCCAAATGCTTCTTCCTGTTTCAATTTATCGCCCACAGTTTCCACTTCGACATATACTATCTCCCCTAATTCACTTTGGGCGAAATCCGTAATGCCAACAAAAGCGATATTGCCTGTATCTACTCTAATCCATTCGTGGTCTTTTGTGTACTTAAGATTTGCTGGAATATTCATAGTCTGATTTTTGGTTTATAAGTTTGGATGTAAGATTTTCCATCGCCAAAATTAGATTTTTTTGGAAACATCAATGCATCCCCAAAAAATAAAAAAGTTGGAGGCACCAGAATTTCTCTTCTGCGTACATCGCCTCAAACTCTCTACCCTAATTTTGTCTTTTCTTAGTTGTAATTTGGGAAATAATCCGTATTCCGGCCCTTTTTGCCAGAATGTTGTTGAAGCCGGTTTCCACATGAATGCAGGTTTTAAAAAACCTTTGAGGCAGGAT
>SCUG01000603.1 GCA_004297645.1 Saprospiraceae bacterium
TAAAAAATTGTGACCAAATTCTTCAACACAGAGGCACAGAAACACAGAGTTGAGTTTGGTTCTCTGTGCCTCCGTGTCTCTGTGTTGAAATAAAAATTGTCAAGCTAATTCCATAGTTGACTTATGATACAGCCTCATCTTAGTTTGCGCACGTTACTAAACTTTCAAAATCACCATCTCATGAAAAGAAGTATGTTCACTATTTTACTTGCCTTTTTGTTCATCTTGCAAGGTGCCGCCCAGCAGGTGGAGCAAGTGCAGCGCTCACTTTTGACCAAAAGGGCCGCCTCCTGGTGCCCGCCGTGTGGCGGCTGGGGCTGGGCCTTTTTCGACAGCCTGCTCGATGACAATGCCGGCAAAGCCGTCTTCTTCGATGCCCATTACAGCGGCAACCTGCAAACCACCGTCTCCGATGACCTCACCGTCAATTTCGGCGGGCTGTACCAGCCGGAGTTTTTTTTGAATGAAAATAAAATCGCCGTCCTCCCCGGCAATGCCGCCGCTATGCGCAATGACGTGAAAAACCTGGTGGATTCCACCTATGCCACCGTTCCGGTAGCCAACACGGGTTTTGTGCCGGTGTACGCAGATGGCGCGATCAATGTTGAGGCAACGGTGCGTTTTTTCCAGGCAGCCGGGGGCGAGTTTTACCTCGGCATTTATCTTGTCGAAGACCACGTGATTGGCTTCCAGCAGGGGCAGGGCAACGACGCTGACCACCGCAAGATTTTGCGGGCATGCTTCTCCTCCGATTCGTGGGGCGAACTGATTGCGAGTGGTAACGTGAGCGCCGGGACGGAATTCACAAAACAATTTTCCCTGCCCACCGGCAATCCATCTGAACACGACTATGAAATAGCCGGCGTCATCTGGCGAAAGGAGGGCGGCAAATACCACCTCGTAAATGTGTGGTCCACCACGGAATTTGGTGACCCCACTGCCACTGCCGGGCTAACAGCGCTGCGTCAGTTCGAGGTGCAGCCCAACCTGGCTGCCGGGCGCACGACTGTCTGCATTGACATGATTGAATCCGCCGCCGATGCGGCCATTGACCTGATTGACCTGAATGGCCGTGTGGTTCAGGCACTGTTCAATGGCGGCCTGGCTGCCGGGCATCACAGCTTTACCATAAATAGTGAAGCTGAAAAAGGGCTGTACTTTGTGCGCCTGCGGGCGGGCGGCGCCGAGGCAGTGAGGAAGGTGATTTTCCAATGACCTTCAACTGAAAAAGGCTATGCTCCGGGTATCCTGTACTAAATTAACTGGGCACTTTTGAAATTTGCTTTCCAACCAAGAAGGCTAAAAGAGCACAAAAAGGTTACTATTAAATTATGGCTTTCAAATCTTTATGCTCTTTGAGCCTTCGTGGTTGAAAGTAACCATTAGTTTAGTCCTGTACATGCCCGGAGCATCGTCTTTTCAGGGAATATTCAGCCATTTGTGCGTTTGCACACTGAGCCGCCATTTTGGATTTTCCAGACAAAATTTCACGGCAAGGCGGGTATTCTCCGCTATGTCAGGGCTATCCATGGGTTGGATAAAAAAATGGGAAAAATCGAGGTTTTCGAATAGAGCAGGCGGCGCCTCCTTTTGCGGAAAAACGAGTTTCAGTTCATCACCTTTTTTAAGCTTCAACACAGCCCCGGCCTTTGGCGACACGCAAATCCAATCAAGACCGGGGGGTGCCAAGCAGGTGCCATTCGTCTCGACGCCCACCTCGAATCCTCCGCCGTGAAAAGCATCCACCAAAGCTTCATCCAATTGCAACAGCGGCTCACCGCCTGTGCATACCACGTATGGCCGGCCATTTTTAACATCGCCCCATAGTTTTTTGGCTACATTCACTAAACCAGTTGAATCATAAGCGCCGCCGTTTTGGCCATCCATTCCCCAAAAGTCAGTGTCGCAAAATTGGCAGATAGCCTTGAGCCTGTCCTCTTCACGCCCGCTCCAAAGGTTGCACCCGGAGAAGCGGCAAAAGACGGCCGGGCGGCCTGCGTGGGCACCTTCGCCTTGCAGGGTGTAATACATTTCCTTGATTTTATACGCCATGAATTAAGGGACGATTGCGGTAGCTTCAATCTCTACCATCATATCAGGGTGGATGAGGCCCACGACTTCGACCATGGAAGTCACGGGTTTTATGTCTTTAAAAAATTCGAAGTGGGCTTTTCCCACTTCTTCCCACAAACCAATATCGGTGACGTACATTCGGGTTCGCACCACGTCTTCCAAGCTGGCGCCCGCCTCGGCGAGGGCTTGGCCGATGCTTTCGAGAATGACCTTAGTTTGAAGATATGGGTTCCCTTGGCCGATGAGTCTTCCGGCCACCACCGATGTGGTGCCAGCTACTTCCACCATTTGCCCAACCCGCACCACGCGCGAATAACCGACGAGGTTTTCCCATTTGGCTCCAGAGGAGATATTGATTCGTTTCATTTTTTGGCAATGATTAAATAGTAATTGAAAATCCATGCTGAACGTAACAGCTCCACCCTTTCGATGGTAAATCCCTGATGGGTCAGCATGCACTGGTAATCAGTGAGGGCATGTTGGTGTGGGTGCAATATGTCCCAGGGTATGCGCCTGAAAATGTTTTTCAAAAATGAACACCTGTGGGCATCCACGCTGATAAAAAGCTGGCTGCCCGCTTCGGCTAATTCGTAGAGTTTGCGAATGCAAACCGGCAGGTCGCTGACGTGGTTGATGACGTTGAGGCAAAAAACCTTGTCGAAGGTGCTGCCGGGCAGATACTGTTCAAAAGGCGCCTCCACAAAATTTACGTTTCTGAAACTGCCGTCGCCAAAGTGGGGCATCAGCTTTTTGTACTTCGACAGCAGTGGTTCGATGGCGGTAACGTCGTGGCCGGGAAACATCATAAAGATGCCGGCCGGGCCACTCCCTATTTCAATGATTCGGTCGCCATCAATCACGGCGATTCCGTATTTCTCCAAAAAGGCCTGCCAATAAGATTTTTTCCAATCGAGATACTCGTCCTCCGATTTTCCAGATAGGTAAAACCACCACCAGAGAGCCTCAAAGAATTGCGCTATTTTCCACCGGCATTTCATGGGGCAAAAATAAACAGGGGTTTCGGACTGCGTAGCCTATGCCGCCTTTCGGTCTCCCTTTCTTCGAAAGTTTTATCTTTCTTACTTTTGGCCCCTAAAACAAACCTTATGCTTTTTGCAGTTGGTAAAAACGTCAGGATAAAAAACACGGGTGATTTTGGCGTGGTAAAGGCGCTGCTCGAAGGGGACATGGTGCAGGTATTCATTCCAGGAGACGATATGGAGATTCCGGTGCATGTTGACGACCTTGAGCGGGCCGAAGACACCAAGAGAGCTACCCCAGTGAAAGCCAAAATAGTGGCCGGTAAAAAAACGCAGCCGCCTGTTGCAGCTCGTGCCTTTTTGGGGGAAACCCAATACACCATATTGAACAGCATTGGCATTCAGCTCGCCTTTGAAGCAGTGAAAAAAGAGGATGGCTTTGTCTCGAAATACCTCATCTGGCTGATTAATGATACGAACTACGACGCCATTATTTCTCTAAAAATATTTTTCAACTCTCTATCCCCCATTACGTGGAACGATAAACTGGCGGCGATGACCGCCCCACAGGTGGCCGAAATGTGGTACGACGACCTCAACGAAGCGCCGGAATTAGAGGTAAAATGTAACTGGCTCAGCACCGAAGGTATCGGCGGAGAGCTGTTCAAGCTGTTGAAAATTAAGCCGAAAACTTTTTTCAAAAGCGTAAAAACAGCCCCGCTGCTCAATAAACCCGTCCATTTGTACCGCCTTTTTGAGCGGGAAAGCAGAGAGCCTGCGGCCGCTAAAACGGAAGACCTCGCCGCCTACACAAAGAAAAACACCAAGCCAGATTGGCACCGGCTGAGCCAGCTTCACAACATGTCCATCTACGATACAAAACAGCTCGCCAACTTCGAACAGGAGATTGACCTTCACATCGAAAAGTTGGTGGATGACTGGGGGAAAAAGACGCCCTCGGAAATCATGCAGATTCAGCTCAGTCACATGGATGCCCACCTCGCCAAGGCTGTGCGGCTCGGCGTGCCATCCATTTTCATCATTCACGGCGTTGGCAAAGGCCGCCTGAAAAACGAGATAGCCACCCGTCTGCTGAAAAATCCCGATGTAAAAACTTTTAAAAATGAATTCCACCCCCTTTACGGTTGGGGGGCCACAGAAGTGATTTTTTGAGCAGCCCCCGCTCTATTTCTCCGGCAGGAAAACCTCAGCCATCATGCAGCGCACACTGCCCCCGCCATAAGTTTCGATGGTGGGTATCGGGCTGTAAAGGAGGTTGGTGTGGCGCTGGATTTGCTCCACCTGGGCTTTGCTCAGCGAGCTATGGGCTGTTTCCGACATGACGAGATAAGTGCTGTCCCCCTCTCCTTTCACTTGCAACATGTTGCCCGCAAAAGACACCATCTGCTCCGGCGAAATTTCAATGATTTCCTTTTTTGTCTCCATAAATTTTTTGCGCAGCAATTCCGATTCTTCTTTATCAGGCACCACATCGAGGCAAATCACGGCAAACTCCTCGCCGAGCGCCATCATCACATTGGTGTGGTAAATTTCCTGCCCCCCGCCGCCGATGGCGTGAAACGGCACCGCCTCGTAATTCATCAGCTCACAAAACTGCTCCAGCAATATCGGATTGGTGCGCGGGCTGAGGCAGGCATACACCAGCCCGTTGGGCCGGTCTATTATCATGCTGCCAGTGCCTTCCAGCATCTGGCCGGTATTTTCGTAATCATCCAACTGCATCCTCTGCTTCACCTGGAAAGAATTCCTCAGCTTCAGGATGATGTCTTCCCGGCGCTCTTGCCGGCGAACGGCGGACAGCAATGGGTAAGTTACCACGGTGCCATCTTCATGAAAAGTCACCCAGTTATTGGGAAATACGGCGTCGGGTTTCACCGGCTCCGCCGTGTCATTGGCGACGATGACGCGGACGCCCACAGCACGCAGCTTTTCCACCAGTGAATCAAACTCCCGGATGGCCGCCGCCTCGATGTCTGCCTCATGGGCCGTCAGGTCGTTTTTTTGAAACGCATTACTTTGGGCCGTTTCGCTGTTGTACCCGAAATGAGCAGGCCGTACCATGAGTATATTCCGTGTAATCTGAGCCGTTTCTTTTTTCATAAAATGTATCTTTAGCCGGGCGCAAAGAAGCGGAATATTTTTGGAAAAGAAACCCAAACTACCGGTTAGTTTAGGCATAAGTTGCTACCTTAATCCCGCTTTTTCAACACGCACGTTTTCGGTCAAACAAAATTCTTCACCAACAGCAAAATATCATGCAAAAAACAAAGAATTCCACTCGCCGCTCATTTGTCAAAAAATTAGCCGCCGGGGCATTGGCCGCCGGTTTTCTGCCCGCCACCAGCGCACAGGGCCGCAATGTCAGAAAACTCGATTGGGCCGGGCTGCACAGGAAATACGCCGCCAACGACAAAATCCGGCTGGCTTGCATCGGCATGGGTATCATGGGTTTCAACAACTGCCGCACCGCGGTGAAAGTGCCCGGTTCCGAATTAGTCGCCGTCTGCGACCTGTACGACGGAAGGATGGGGCACGCCAAAGAAGAATTCGGCACCCACCTTTTTACTACCAGAAATTACGAAGAAATACTGGCCCGCCAGGATGTGGACGCCGTCATCATCGCCACCTCCGACCACTGGCACGACCACATTTCCATAGCCGCCATGAAGGCCGGCAAGGCCGTGTATTGCGAGAAGCCTATGGTGCAACACATGGACGAAGGGCGGGCCGTTGTTGACACCCAGAAAAAGACCGGGAAGGTCATGCAGATTGGCAGCCAGCGGGTCAGTTCCATCGTGTTGGCAAAAGCACAGGAGCTTTACAAGTCCGGCATCATCGGGCAGCTCATAGCAGTTGAAGCCTGGAACGACCGGCAATCTTCCAACGGCGCCTGGCAGTACTCCATCCCCACCGATGCCTCGGAAAAAACCGTGGACTGGGAGCGTTTTCAGGGCGATGCTCCAAAGCACGCCTACGACCCGGTGCGTTTTTTCCGCTGGCGCAATTACCAGGATTATGGCACCGGCGTGGCCGGTGATTTATTCGTCCACCTGTTTTCGGGCCTCCATTTCATCACGGAATCCAGCGGGCCGGAGCGCATCTTTGCCACCGGTGGTTTGCGCTACTGGAAAGACGGCCGCGACGTACCCGACTATATGTCGGCACTCTTCGACTACCCCGAAAGCGCGACTCATCCGGCGTTCAATTTCCAGTTGCGGGTGAATTTCACCAGTGGTGACGGCGGCAGCTCCAAATCCCGCTTAGTCGGCACTGATGGAGTCATCGAGGTAGGCGGGGACGATGTCATTTTGCGAAAACACAAGGTTCAGTCGCAGCCTACTTACGGCGGCTGGGATAGCTACGGCACTTTCTCCGAGGCCCAGCAAAAGGAATATGCTGACTGGTACCGCCAAAAATACCCACGCCTCCCCGAACAGATGGAGGAACCCGGCGAGCTGGTGTTCAAAGCACCGGAAGACTACGACGAGCACTTCGACCACCACGCCAACTTCGTCCGCTGCATTCGGGAAAATGCCATGCCGGTCGAAGATGCCGCCTTCGGCTTCCGGGCCGCCGCCCCTTCCCTCGCTGCCAACATGAGTTATTTTGAAAAAAAAGTGGTGAATTGGGACCCTGTGAAGATGGAGTTGAGATAAGGGTAATGTCATCAAGTTGCCGGGTGACTTCGAGTCCAATGCCGTCAACTTAAGGAACAAAGACCACGAAGTGGTCAGATGTGAATAGCCCCGGATGAAATCCGGGGAAAAAATTAAGAGCGTTGCAACCACCAAGTTGTTGAATTTTGGCTCTAAATGAAAACCTGTGGGTAAATGCCATTAAACATCTATCATCTTGCAGGGCTTTCCCATAAAAATCTATCGTGACCTCGGAGAGGTCAG
>SCUG01000604.1 GCA_004297645.1 Saprospiraceae bacterium
CCGGAAGTGAATGCCCCCGGTTTTTATGATTTACTCGTGACCAACACACTAAACGGCTGTACGCAGATTTCGCAGGTGGAAATTACCGAGGACGCAAACCTGCCCTCCGTAGATGCAGGTACTGCTACACCCATCACCTGTGCCGTTTCGCAGATTATGCTCGATGGCTCAGCCTCGGTGGCCGGGCCGAATTTCATTTACCAATGGACGACTACCAACGGCAACATCCTCTCTGGTGCCACCGGAGTCAATCCCGTGGTGAATGCGCCCGGCACCTATTTATTAACAGTAACCAATACACTCACCAACTGCGACAACATCGCCAGCGTAACGGTCCAAGAATTGACTGACCCACCTGCTTCAGAAGCAGGAACTTCGGGTCAATTGGATTGCGTTGTGCAGAGCCTCTCGCTCAATGGCACTGGCTCGGCCACAGGGCTTGACTACACGTACCAATGGACGGGGCCGGGACTCATTTCTGGAAGCACCACCTTGAACCCCACCGTCAATATGCCTGGCACATACCAGATTTTGGTCACCAACACGGCTACTGGCTGCACCAGCACTGACCAGGTAGCCGTGCCCCAAGATATTGTGCCGCCGGCTGCCGCAGCGGCAACGCCCGGTATTCTGACCTGCACTGTGCAATCGCTGAACCTTACGGGTGCCGGAACCAGTACCGGCAATGAATACCTCTACTTTTGGAGCACCGGCAATGGAAATATTCTCGACGGTGAAACGACTCTGACGCCCGCCGTGGATGCCCCGGGCACTTACCAATTGCTCGTCACCGACACTGGCAATGGCTGCACCAGCATGGCTCAGGTAGTCGTGTCTGAGAACGTGGTGAATCCGGCAGCAGAGGCTGGCTCACCCGATGAATTGACCTGCGCCACGACAAGCTTGGCACTGAATGGCAATGGAAGCAGCACAGGCAGCATTTTTAATTACAACTGGAATACGCAAAACGGCAACATCATCTCCGGGATAAATACACTGACGCCGTCAGTGAACCAGCCAGGCACTTATGAGTTGCTCGTTACCAATAGCGTCAACGGCTGTACCGCTACCGACAACGTAATTATTACCCAAGACACCGCTGTTCCAAACGGGCTTATCGCTCCGCCGGGTCAATTGGATTGCAATGTTGCGGTGGTTTCTCTTAATGCCTCCGCTTCGCAGGGCGCCGGATTCGAATACTTGTGGACCACATTTGGTGGCAGCATTCTTACGGGCGCAACTACGCTATCGCCACAAGTGAATGCCCCCGGCACCTATGTTTTAACCGTAACCAATACCGGCAATGGCTGCACCAAAGAGGTGCAAACCAGCGTGTCACAGGACATCATTCATCCCGTGGCCGATGCAGGTCAGGCCTTTGTGATGGATTGTTTTGACGAGTTGAACTACCTTGACGGTAGCGGCTCGACTTCTATCGGGCCTGTCAGCTACGCATGGAGCACAGCCAATGGCACCATCGTGTCCGGGGCCAATACTGTCCAACCTGCCATTAGCACCCCCGGCACGTATATGCTCACCGTCACCACCCCAGGCAATGGCTGTACCGATACTGGTGAGGTGGTCATTACGCGAGATGAGCCTGTGGCGGAGCCTTTGGCCATTCAGCCGCCATGCTTTGGCGACCAAGGAGCCATCAAATTCCAAAATGTGCAGGGTGGTACCCCGCCTTACCTATACTCGCTCGATGGAGGACAGACCTTCTCAAACCAGTCGTTTTTTACACACCTTGAACCGGCGGTATATTCCGTGGTGGTGCAGGATTCGAAGGGCTGCAAATTTGACGATGAAATCTATGTGGAACAACCCGAACTGCTGACCTTATCGTTGGAGGCCAACGCCGAAATTCATCTTGGTGACAGCTACCAGATAAATGCACAGGTGAGTCTGCCCACTTCTGAGCTTTCGCAAATAACCTGGTCCCCCTCCAATACGCTGAGTTGCGGGGACTGCCTGAACCCTATCGCCACTCCCGATGCCACCACGCTTTACAAGATTACAGTGGCGACGGAGAATGGCTGCGACGCTACCGATTTCATCCTGCTTGTTGTTGATAAACGGGTGAGCGTTTACGTGCCGAATGCGTTTTCGCCAAATGGCGACGGCACCAACGATGTATTTATGATTTATTCCGACCCGAAGACCGTGGTGAAGATTAAATCATTCCTCGTCTTCAACCGTTGGGGGGAAACGGTGTGGCAATATTTTAACTTCGAGCCTAACAATCCGGCCTTTGGTTGGGATGGCCATCACAGGGGGCAATTGATGAATCCGGCTGTGTTTGCCTGGTTTGCCGAAATAGAATTCGTGGACGGCCGCACCGAACTTTTCAAAGGCGATGTTACCCTCATGCGGTGACGACAGATATGAAACAGCGGCAGAAAAGCGCGGCAACCCATATACTGCGCTTTTTTGCCACTGTTAAGCAAAATGTCGTAAATAACTTTCCGGTTTAGAAGGTTGAGGAGGTTTAGAATGTTTAAACTAAACCTGCTAAACCTGCTAAACCTGCTAAACCTCCTCAACCTTCTAAACCAATACCGGTAATTAAATTACGACACGTCGTTAAGTGTCCAACTTTTCCGGGGAAATAAGTTGTTTGGCCCGGTTTCTGAGTAGTTCTCCGAGATTGAGATGCAGGCAGGTGAATTTGAAATTCTTTAAAAATTTTCCTGCGAAAGATGGGCTTTCTTATTGATTTTTTTTTCCTTTGTAACCTGACTTCAAGCATTATAATCCCACATTTGCGCTTTGATAAGGCACCTTTAGTTTTCTTGACAATTCCCTTCCCATGAACGTTTTGATTTTCGGATTTTGAATTCTGTTTCCATAGCATTTCGAAAACGATGGAATTATGAAATCTGGAAAAGTTTGAATTTATCTCTCCCCCTTCTTTACAGGGAGATACACCTGAACCTTTCCCATTTTCAATCACTTTGAACAATTACTATTGCAGGACTCACCCCTACAGTATCCTGACGGTATTCTAACCTGTTTCGTGGTTAGTATATCTTGGATTTGAAATGGATGATGCTAATGGGTTATACCCTTTATCGGATCCGTCCGCGGATTGGAGCAACGGGTATGGCTTATTTAGACGTACATATTATAAACCGACACCCCTTTTACTAACACACAAACAAGCAAACGATGAAAAATTTTTATTTCACACTGCTGCTCTGTTTGTCCTTTACCATTGGCCGATTACAACTCAATGCTCAATGTATCGAGGACATACGCTACCTGATTGACCACCCTTCGCCGTGTTTCTTTATCGGCACGGTGAAAACCGCTGACCCCAACTGCTTCGACCCATTCGCCTTTCCCCTGTGGCGGTATAAGTGGATTATTAGCGGGGCCGACGACGGGGAAGTAATTGCTACTTACGATGGTTTGGCCTTCGGCCACACATTCACCAAATTTGGAGGGTATGAATTCTGCCTCGAGGTGGACAAAGACGGCCTGCCGGGTACACCACCGGACATCCGGGAATGCATCACCTACACCACTTGCGAGTTCTGCGGCGGCGAGGACATAAGCTTTGAGTACTTAGACTGCCCGGTCACTATGGGCTGCAACGTGCTGGTATCCGCAGAAATAGAGGCGGTGAATGCCTGGGGCATTAAACCTTTTGCCTCCTATGTAATGACCTATTACCCTACCGCACCCGAACTGGCAGGTGGTGCCGAATCCTACGACATCGTTTTCAACCAGGTGCCCGTCACCTACCATCCACTCAAAGGTACCATCAATATCTCCGATAATGTCACTATCCCGTTTAGTCGCGGCTGCTACAAGCCTAAGATAATTTTCAACCTCGAATGGGGCGTGGGAGCGCATTCCGTGATGGGTGGTCCGGCATGTGAGCAGTTAGCGGTGGAGGGCAAAGAAATGTTCCGGTGCATCGCCTGCAACGATAACCGTACCGGTTGCAATGCCAGCGTGTTGGCCACAGAAATCTCTAATCTGGAGGGCACATGCGAGCCATGGAACTGTTTTGGAAAAGATGAAACTGACGGCCGGTCGGATGATGCGGTGGTAGATGGCGCCGCCCCGCCTGCACACGACGTGAATGTGTATCCCAATCCGGCTTACAATATGCTCTTCATAGACCTGCCGCAACAGAATCCGTCAGGTTGGGTTTCGGTGCGCCTCTTCAATACCATCGGCCAGATGCAGGTAGAAAAGAGCCTGCCCGCTCGCTCGCAGATGAACCTCGATATTTCGGCACTAAACCCCGG
Source organism: Saprospiraceae bacterium (assembly GCA_004297645.1). Taxonomy (GTDB): domain Bacteria; phylum Bacteroidota; class Bacteroidia; order Chitinophagales; family Saprospiraceae; genus UBA6168. The sequence continues at coordinate 4,260 of SCUG01000604.1, forward strand.
TGCGTATTATCTGCATCTTGACGACGGTGCCGGTACCACCATTGTGCGAAAAATAATCATTCTCAAATAACCTTCAACCACTCTTTCGACCCGTTTCACTTTCCGTTCGGTTTGATGAACTACGAAATTGGTAATTATAACGCGCTGTGCATGGTCCCGGGGAAATACCCGGGGCCTGCGCCGTTATTTTTTCGTCTCCGGTTCTTTCCCCGTATTGATGACCACTTGCGGGCTGCCGCTGTTGG
>SCUG01000605.1 GCA_004297645.1 Saprospiraceae bacterium
GGAGGTAGTTTTTGTCCAAAGAATTTTTGGCGTTGTGGCGGCAGCCCGTCATGCAGCCCCCGCAAAAGATGCAGCCCGTGCGGGCGGGGCCTTTGCCGCCGAAGTAAGGGTCGGGCACCGTCTCCCCCGGCTCGCCGAAAAACACGCTGACATACGTGGGTTCAAAACGCTCCGCCATTCCATTCTCTTCCGCCAGTTTTTTCAGCGCCAGGTCGCCCTCGAAAAGGCGCGGGTTTTTGGCTGTGCCGAGCATCTTGTAAGCCAGGGCGTAAAAGGGCATGAGTTCGGACTCCCAGTCCGCCAGTTTTTTCCAGCTTCCGCTGGCAAAAAAAGCCGCCTTGGGCAGGGGCAGGGTATTGGCGTACACCAATGAGCCGCCGCCCACGCCCGTGCCAGACAAGATGGTGACGTGGCGGAAGAAGCTCATTTTCATAATGCCGAAAAAACGGAGCTTCGGCTCCCACAGCCACTTGCTGAGCCGCCAGTTGCTTTTTGGAAAATCTTCGGAGCGGTACCACTTTCCCTTTTCGAGCACCAATACTTTGTACCCTTTCTCGGCGAGCCGCAGTGCGCTGACCGAGCCGCCGAAGCCGCTGCCGATGATGACGTAGTCGAAGGTGTGGTTCATGGGGTTAAAGCTACGGATTTTGGCGAATTAGCACGGCACGGGATGAGAGGCCAGCGCCAGAGACGAAAGCCGCCGGATATTTGCGGCGTTTGCGACTAAACCTCCTGAACGGTTGCTACTGTTTCCCCCTTTCCCACACGTTGTCCTTTTTATTCACATCCGGCACATGGGGGCTGCCAAGCGTTATTTTTTCCACGGTTTTCGACGATTCAAAAAAAATATCAACGGAGGAATTCCCCTTTTCCCAAACCTCCACACTGCGGTGCAATTTCGCGGAAGTGCCGTCCGTATATTCTACCGTGAGGTCAATGGGCAGGGGTTTAAGGCCTTTTGCTTCAATGGCGATTTTCTTTCGTTTTCCGGCCAAAGACACTTTGCCGATGGCCAGGTCGGGAACGCCGTTGTCAAAAAACCAGGCTTTCCAAAACCAGTTCATGTTTTTCCCGGCGCCCTCGTTCATGCAGTTGAAAAAGTCGTGCGGGATGGGGTGCTTGCCCTGCCAAGTGCGGATGTAATGGTGCAGAGCTTTGTGAAAGAGTTCGTCGCCCAGCATGTCTTTGACAAACAGGTAGCCCATCGCTGGCTTGGGGTAAGAGTTGACGGAAAAAGCCAGACCCGATTGCTGGGTGGACAAGGTGACAATGGGTAAATCCTGCTCCGTTCCCGCTGCATTTTCGTAGCGCTCCACCGCATAGGTATCCACCAGCGAGGAGTCTATCATCGGGGTGATGAGCCACTCGCCGATAGTGGCCCAGCCTTCGTCCATCCAGCCGTATTTCGTCTCGTTGATGCCCATGTAAAACGGGAACAAGGTGTGGAAAATCTCGTGGATAGTTAGCTCGATGCTTTCTGCTACATCCTCCACCGGGTTGTCGTTGACCATCATCGGGTATTCCATTTGGTCGAGGCCGTCGAAAACGGTTTCGTGGCTGTACGGGAAAGGCCAGGCCGGGAAGCGGTAGCTCATTGATTCAACGGTCTTGCGGGCATCGCTCAACACCCGGAAATAATCGCGGTGTTTAGGGTTAAAAACAGCATCTACCCGCGTCCGGCGGCCCGTGCTTTGGTCCACTACGAGGCTCGTGGACTGCCACAGGTAATGGTTGCTGGTGGCGAAAACAAAATCCGTCACATTTTTCGCCTCGAACCTAAACGTGTTGGCCGCATGGCTGGCGGTGAAGTGCCGCGCTGCGAGGTCCGTGCTGTCGATGATGTTGATGAAACTATCACCGCTTTCCGCTTGGGCGATGCGCTGACAAATTGCCGGTGAAAGCACCTCCCCACAGTTTTTCAGGTCGCCCGTCGCCCATACCAAGTAGTTTTTGGGGACGGTGATTTCGGCTTTGAAATCACAGAAATCGTTGTAAAATTCCTGAGTGCCAAGGTAGGGGTTTGCGTTCCAGCCGTCAATATCGTCGTACACCGCGATGCGCGGGAAAAAGTAGGCGATGAAGTAGGCCCCGTTTTCAATCTCGCCGGTGCGGATGTGCGATTCCTGGTTCAATTCGTAGGAATACTCGATGGAAAAGCGGACTTGCCCCTTGGGAATCAAAGGCTCTATAGGCAAGCTCATTTCGGTGCCATTGATGCGCGCCTGCCCGGCATCTTGCGGCTCGCCGTTCACAGAAATTTTTACAATAGACATTCCTTCGCCCGTATCCTCCGGCTTGATGGCCATCAGGCGCCGGGCGCCTTTTTTATAAATGTTGGGGTAGAGTTTGAACAGGATGCGGCTCAGCGTGTCCGGGCTGTTGTTGGTGTAAACGACATCGGCTGTGCCGCTGATGAGCCGGGTGGCAGGCGTAAAATTTATGCGGAGGGAATAGTCCGCGAAGTTCTGCCAATAATTTTCGCCCGGTTGCCCTGTTTTGGTTCGGGTATTTTTTTCAAAAGCAGGTTTCAGGTTCCGGGGGATGGGAAGAGCATTTTGTGCAAGACTTTGAGTGGTTGCAGAAAGCAGCAAGAGGAAAAGAATCCGTCCAAAATTTTTCATCGTTGGTGATTTGATTTGAGTGCGTAACAAAAGTATGGGGCTGTACTGCCGAACTCCAGCCGGCAACCTCTCCCGCCGAATGGGACCCGGCGGGAAGCGGCAAAAATAATTATCTCTGGCTAAGGAACGGCGAAACAATAACTTGGTAAGTTTTGCAGAAGCAAATTCACCGGGTGACTCGAAGTCACCCGGTGAATTTGCCAGGTTGTTTTGCACACGTTCCTAAGCTCGACTTTAGCCATTTGAGCAACCCCGGTTATCAACAAACAAAAGTGCCGGGTTAGCGAGGGTTTTAGTTTTTGGATGTCGGTAGAAAATACCGACATTCAAAAACTGGCAG
>SCUG01000606.1 GCA_004297645.1 Saprospiraceae bacterium
TCTGAAACGCAGGGTTCAAAACCCTGCCGCTCGAAAAGACTGCGTAATTTTGGAAAACTCCCATTAATTTATGAGGGGATACATCGTAAATTTTAACGCTGAACCCCGCCAAGTACAAGATTTGCTCATTCATCCTGTAGGGGTCTGATTGCGTAGTACAAAATAGTCCAGCCATAATAATAATGACAAAATGACCATCAGCAAGAAAACCTGGAACCATATTTCTCTATCAGCACTGCTCGATACGGTTCAATGCCTGGTCGTGACGCTGGACAATGATGGTCATGTGACGGGAATCAATAGCGCTGGCTGCAAAATTCTTCAGCTTGAAGAAGAGCAAATAACCGGCAAAAACTGGTTTGTGGATTTTGTACCGAAGCCGGGCAGGGCAGCAAGCAGAGCGCAGTTTAAGAAGCTGCTTAAAAGAGGCACCACCGGAAACGCCGGGCAATATGATTCTCCTGTTTTAACAAAGACGGGAGCACTGCGCCAAATGAGCTGGAACAGCAGCATTTTAATGAATGAAGCGGGTGATATTACCGGGGTGCTTTATTCGGGGGTAGAGATGGCGGAACACAAATCAGCGGAGCAACCTGACAGCGGCACTACCGAAATGTACCGGATGCTGGCAGAAACCGCAATGGCAACCGGCATTACTGAAAAGGTTTTAAAAGAACAGCAAAGCGAACAGCAGAGAAAGCGAGAAGAATTCTTATCCAAAATCACCGGCAGGTTATTAAAATCGCCCTTGGAGCAAACCAGGCAAGCCGTAGCCGAGTGCTTGCGGGAAGTGAACAGTTTTGTGCACACTGACCGTTGCTACTTGAGAATCATTTCTGATGAAGACAGCAAGTTTAACTGCACTTGCATAGGCCTGCATGAAGACGCTGAACCCATCGTTAAGCGATGCCATGAATTATCGCTTGACTTTTTCAATTGGTCAATAGAAAAGCTGAAGCGCGGAGAAATCATCGAATGCGGGGATATCAATCTGGAAATCCCGCCGGAGGGTTGTAATGAACTGGAGCATTGGAAAACGATGGGCTATGTTTCAATTCTAATTATTCCGATTTTCAGAGAAGACGGCCTCACCGGCTGGTTTGGATTTGGTTCGGGGGAGCGAGGCAAAAAATGGGATGAGCGGGACTCAAAAATGCTCCAGGTTATTGGAAATTACTTAGCCATTGCACTTGACCGCCAAGCAGCCCGCGAAAAGGAAAAAGAACTGCAATACCTATTGCTGGAGTCTGAACAACTCGCCGAAATAGGGAGCTGGGAGTGGGATCTGAAAACCAACAATATAATAGGCTCTCCAGAAATATTCCACCTGTTTGGATACGAAAAAGAATTCCCTCTGAATCTGACTTTCGATTTTGTACTGTCCAAAATTCATCCGCAGGAAATTTCCCGAATAGAACTAAAAATACAGCAGGCCCTGACCGCTGGAATTTTAGACCCATTTGAAACCCGCCTGATAATAGATGATTCTGTCAAACACATTAAAGTTGACGGAAAGCTCCTCGTTGGTGATTCGGGCGAGCTGGTGAAAATAGCCGGCTTCGTGCAAAACATCACCGCGCTGAAAAAGCGTGAATTGGCATTAAAGGAAAGCGAAGCCCGCCTTTCGATGATTTACAACAACACCAGCGATTTGATGTGCCTTCTCAGGGTCGTTGATAAGAACAAAATCATTTACGAGTCATTCAACGAGCCATTCTTAAACTTACTTCGTACTGTAAACAAAACAGAACCTCCAGAATCACTCATTGGAGAAGAGGTAAGTGTGTTTATGCGCAGGTACCTGATAGCAACCGAAGCAGAGAAAGAGGAAAGGATGGCGAAATACTACGAAGCCATTGAAACTAAAAAGACCGTAGTGCATGAATTTGCCACAAAAATGGTTGGCTTTGGGGAATTATATCACGAGACTACTTTGGCTCCGATTGTACAAAACGGAAAAGTTACCCACCTGCTCATCGCCGTGAAGGATATTAGTGAAAGGAAAGTGTCGGAAAAGGCCCTGAAAGAAAACGAAGAAAGGCTCAGGCTGGCGATACAAACGGGTAAAATAGGCTTCTACGACTGGGATGTTGCCAGCAACCGGATCATTTGGAACGATGAGTTGAAAGGCATTTTTGAATTGCCCGAAGAATACGAAGACAAAAAAATGGACTATTGGAAATCCATCCTTCATCCCGAAGATAAAGCCGGTTCATTGGAAAAAGTAGAATCCACTTTAAAGCACAAAAAAGTGCAGGACATGGAATATCGCATTCTGTTTCCCGATGGCAGAATAAAATACATTTCGCCCGTTGCCAGATTAACACTAAATGAAGAAGGCCAGGTAGCAAGATTATTCGGAACCATACTGGATGTCACCGGGCAAAAAGTGGCCGGCCTTAAACTAAGAGAACGGGAAGAGCGCTACCGCACCCTGTTTGAAAATGCCAACGACGCTATTTTGATTTTGGAAAAGGATGAGTTCATTGAATGCAATTCTGAGTCCCCTCCGAAAAGGGGGGTAAAAAAAAGTTCATTGAAATAACCGAATAAGATTTTGTGTCCTATGCTGCGGGACAAACTGCTTGGCCCAGCAT
>SCUG01000607.1 GCA_004297645.1 Saprospiraceae bacterium
AGCCTTCGGCTGGCAGAAATCGGGAACCTCTCTCTTTTTTCAGCGGCGGAGCCGCCGAAAAAAGAGAGAGGTTATTTTTTGGTCGCTCCTTAATTAAAATCACCTACTACTATGGAGTTACAAATAAAAACATTCGAAGAGTACCAGCACACCTATGAGCGCAGCGTGAAAGACCCCGAAGGCTTTTGGGGAGAAATCGCCGGCACCTTTTATTGGAACAAGAAATGGGACAAAGTGCTGGAATGGGAATTTCGCACCCCCGATGTGAAGTGGTTCGCAGGCGGCAAAACCAACATCACCTTCAACTGCCTCGACCGGCACCTCGCTACCCGCGGCAATCAGGTAGCCCTCCTTTGGGAGCCTAACAACCCTTCCGATCCCACCATAAAATACACTTACCACCAGTTGTACGCCGAGGTGTGCCGCTTTGCCAACGCCCTCAAATCCCAAGGCATCCAAAAAGGCGACCGGGTGTGTTTTTACATGCCCATGGTGCCGGAGCTTGCCATTGGTGTGCTCGCCTGCGCCCGCATCGGTGCGGTGCATTCCGTGGTATTTGCCGGGTTCTCCGCCCAGTCTCTGGCCGACCGCATCCAGGATGCCTCCTGCAAAATTGTCATCTGCTCCGGCTACAATGCCCGTGGCCCCAAAAATATCCCCGTGAAAAAAGTGGTGGACGATGCCTTAGACATGGGTTGCGACAGCGTCGAAAAAGTCATAATCCTCCAACACACCACCAAAGGGCAAAACGGCCAGCTACTAAATTGGAAAGAAGGCCGCGATATCTGGTGGCACGATGCCGTAGCCGGTCAGGCTGCCACCTGCGACCCCGAATGGATGGATGCCGAAGACATGCTTTTCATCCTGTACACTTCCGGCTCCACGGGCAAACCCAAAGGCGTGGTGCACACGGTGGGTGGCTATATGGTGTACACGATGTACTCTTTCCTCAACGTGTTCCAATATCGCGAGGGCGAGGTTTTCTGGTGTACCGCCGACATCGGCTGGGTCACCGGGCACAGCTACATCGTGTATGGCCCACTACTGGCTGGGGCTACTACCCTCATTTTCGAAGGGGTGCCTACCTACCCCGATGCAGGACGGTTTTGGGAAGTCTGCGAAAAACACAAGGTAAATATTTTCTACACTGCACCCACTGCCATTCGGGCGCTCATGGCTTTCGGCGATGAGTGGACTGAAAAGCATGACCTCAGCAGCCTGCGCGTGCTTGGCACAGTGGGCGAGCCTATCAACGCCGAAGCCTGGCATTGGTACAATGAAAAAATTGGTAAAAAACGCTGCCCCATCGTGGACACCTGGTGGCAAACCGAAACCGGCGGCATCCTCATCTCGCCGCTCGCCGGCATCACTCCGCTGAAGCCCAGCTACGCTACCCTGCCTTTGCCGGGTGTGCAACTTTCACTGATGGATGCCCAAGGCCACGAAATCGAAGACAGCGACATAGAGGGTCTTCTTTGCATAGACTTCCCCTGGCCTGCTATGTTGCGCTCTACCTACGGCGACCACGAGCGCTGCCGCATGACCTACTTCTCACAGTTCAAGGATAAATACTTCACCGGCGATGGCGCCAAGCGCGACAAAAACGGCCTTTACCGCATCATCGGCCGGGTGGACGACGTCATCAACGTTTCAGGCCACCGCATTGGCACGGCCGAAGTCGAAAACGCTATCAATGAGCAGCCATTAGTGGTCGAAAGTGCAGTGGTTGGCTACCCGCACGATATAAAAGGGCAGGGCATCTACGCCTACGTCATCACCACTGCTGGCATCTCGGACACTGCTGCTTTTGAAAAAGAAATCAGGGATACGGTGACCCGCATCATCGGGCCTTTCGCAAAACCCGACGTCATTCAGGTGGTGCCGGGCCTGCCGAAGACTCGCTCTGGCAAGATTATGCGGCGCATTCTGCGCAAAGTGGCTGAAGGCGACACCTCCAATCTCGGCGACACCTCCACCCTCCTCAATCCAGAAGTAGTGGAAGATATAAAAGCCGGCGCAGCCGCCTTGCGTACTGCATAGCTCCGGCCTCATAGTTTTCAGGGAATGCCCGGCCTTTTCAGGTTGGGCATTTTTTTTGTTCCGCAACAATTAGTTTGCGGTCCCCACATCAGCCATTCGAAAACACCTCTGAACGCCTCACCTCTATTTTAAACGAATGGCTATTCCTTCGTTTAACTTTCAATCAAACATCCTTTGCAAGGGTTTTTCATTTTTTAAAGCGGCACTGCCTTGAGCAGCGATGATTGGTGCATTGAGCTGGCGTTTTTTCGAAATGCCACTCTCTCACGAATCCCCCCTCGCACAAACCATCATCGTTGTATCCCTGCGGGTCCGCCTGTTTTGACCAAAACTAATTCCCATGACGTATCCCATGTTCAGTCCGAAACGGCTGGTAGTTTCCCTCTTATGCCTGCTCTTCCCGGTTTTTATTTACGCGCAACAATGCTACATGGTGTCCGGTGCTGTCAATGTTGGTGCAGATACCGACATCAACGGTTTTTACCAGCAAAGCGGCATCGAAAGCGGCTGCGACAAGTTCGACCTCGTTGGTAACCTCCTCGGCAGCCCCGCTACCGCCGGCGACTACCGGCTGGCAAAAAAAGACAACCTTTTTTGGGCCACCATTCGCAACAGCGACAATATCATGCGCTATTTCAAGCTCAGCTTCGATTGCAACATGTTCGAATCGGGCTACGCCCCCTGTTGCTCGCAAGGCGGCTCACTGTTGGTGGTCAAAGTATCTGACAACGGTTGCTCGGCATTCGTCTTGCCGGTGGAGATTTCGGCGTTCAGCGCCCGGCTTGTTAGCAATGCTATTCTTCTAAATTGGGCGACTGCTTCCGAAACCAACAACGAAGGCTTTTTCGTCGAAAGAAGTTTTGATGCAAACAACTGGGAGCTTGCCGGCTTTGTGCCGGGGCACGGCACTAGTCTGGAAGTCCGTCAATATTCCTTCGCCGATGGCGCCGTGTTTTCGGGCACCACCTACTACCGCCTGAAGCAGGTGGACTTCGACGGCCGCTTCGAATACTCCAAAGTGGTGAGTGTAAACAAAAATAAGGACGCAGGTAGTCTGTCCATTTACCCCAACCCCGCCGCTGACTATCTTTATTTTACCAAAGGTGTGGACGGTGAAATTCTGTTTTACAACTTGCCCGGCCAGCTCCTGCTCCGGCAGACCTTCGAAAGTCCGCAGGATGGCGTGGATATTTCATCACTTGGAAACGGGCAGTACATTCTGCTGGCCAACGGTAATGACGGCAAGGTGCGCAGTGCCCGGTTTGTTGTGGAGCGGTAGGGTAGTAAAAAAGTGCTCTTCCCAAGTATTGGGAAAAGCACCCGACGTTGTTCACCACTTGATTGAGCAACGCTATTACCCATATTTTCCAACTAAATCTTTACTCGACTTAAGCCATTTGAGCAACCCCGGTTATCAACAAACAAAAGTGCCGGGTTAGCGAGGGTTTTAGTTTTTGGATGTCGGTAGAAAATACCGACATTCAAAAACTGGCAGTCAACCGCAAAAGTGC
>SCUG01000608.1 GCA_004297645.1 Saprospiraceae bacterium
TGTGTGCAGACAGGGCTGAATAGCTGGACAGCCATTTAACCATCTGACCATTCAGCCATTTATTCATCAGGACATAAAATACTCAATCGCCAGGTCGTAGCCCTTCAGGCCGAGGCCGATGATGCTGCCGGTGCAGTAGGGGGCTAAGAAGGATTTATGGCGAAAGGCTTCCCGTGCAAAAGTATTGGAAATGTGAACCTCTACCACCGGTGTTTCGATGGCGGCGATGGCATCGGCGATGGCGATGGAGGTGTGGGCGTAGGCTCCGGGGTTCAGGATGATGCCGTTGTAAGAGGAGTCGCCCGCCTCGTGGAGTTTGTCGATGAGTTGGCCTTCGGCATTGCTTTGGAAGTAGTGGAGCGTTACGCCGGGAAATTCCTGCTGAAGCAATTCGAAATACTCCTCAAAGGAGCGCTTCCCGTAAACATGCGGCTCTCGCTTTCCAAGCAGGTTGAGGTTCGGGCCGTTGACGATTAGGATTTTCACTTGAGTTGTGAGTGATAGGTAATGGGTGAAAAGTTTATGAGCGACAACCAACTTACCGCTCAAGGCTCATCACTCAATTCGCCATTTCCGACATAAACTTGACGCGCACCAATTGAATCTCTTCCATGGTGACGTCGTCGTCTTTGAGTTCGCGGTAGGCTACTTCGGGGTCGCCGGTTTCGGCTTCCATGAAGTAGTCGAAAATTTCCTGGGTGACGGTATCGTCCATTTGGTCTTCGAGGTAGTAGTCTATGTTGAGTTTGGTGCCAGAAGATACGATGGCGTCCATTTCTTCGAGCAATTCTTCCATGCTGAGATGGTTTTGACTGGCAATGGAGGGGAAGTCCACCTTTTTATCAACGGCCTGGATGATGGCGACTTTCATCTTTGATTTGTTGACGACCTGTTTGATGACAAATTCAGATGGGCGCTCGATATCGTTGTCCTCGACGTATTGCGCTATCAAGTCAATGAAAGGGCGGGCATATCGCATAGCCTTCCCCTGGCTGACGCCCTGGATCTTGCACATGTCGTCCATCGAAATGGGGTACTGTGTGGCCATGTCTTCGAGCGAGGGGTCTTGGAAAATGACGAATGGCGGCACGTTTTTCTTTTTGGCCAGTTCCCGGCGCAGGTCTTTGAGGAGCTTTACGAGCGTCTCGTCCAGCACGGACGTTTTTCCGTTTGACTCGTCGAGGTCTATCACCTGGTTGTCGTAGTCGTGGTTGAGGGGGATTTTCACCTCGAAGGGTTTTTTTATGAAACTGCGGCCCTTATCCGTGAGTTTTAGTACGCCGTAGGTTTCGATGTCTTTGCGCAGCAACTCATTCAGCATGGCGTGACGAAATACCGAGTTCCAAAAAATGTCGTCTTTATCCTTGCCGGCACCAAAGAGGGGCTTTTTGTTGAAGTGATAATCTTTTATTTCTTTCGTCTCGTGCCCCAAAATAAAATCAACTAATGGTTTTATTTTGAAGTTTTCTTCGAGCGCTTGTACAGCATCGAGCGCTTGTTTTATCTCAGCGGTGACGTCCACTTTTTCTTTGGGGTTGCGGCAGTTGTCGCACATGCAGCCACAGCCATCGTCGGCGAAATCTTCGCCGAAGTAGAAGAGTAAAAACCGGCGGCGGCAGCCTGTGGTTTCTACGTAGGCCATCACTTCTTGCATCAGTTGGGTGCTCATTTCCCGCTCGGCCACGGGTTTGTCCCGCAGAAATTTTTCGAGCCTTGCCATGTCTTTGTATGAATAAAAGGCCACGCACCGGCCCTCTAAGCCATCCCGCCCGGCACGCCCGGTCTCCTGATAATAGTTTTCGATACTCTTGGGGATGTTGTAGTGAATGACAAACCGGACATCCGGCTTGTCTATGCCCATGCCGAAGGCGATGGTGGCCACTATCACGTCAATGTCTTCCATGAGAAAAGCATCTTGGGTAGCCGTACGAGTTTTTGCGTCAAGCCCTGCATGGTAGGGGCCGGCTTTGATGCCGTTCACATTGAGTACCTTGGCTATTTCTTCGGTGGATTTTCGGGATTGCACATAGATAATACCCGATTGGTTGGGGAATTCTTTTATGATTTGGACTATCTGTTTGAAGGTGTCGTCTTTCTTTCCTTTCGGGCGCACTTCGTAAAACAAGTTTCCCCTGTTGAAAGAGGATACATACTGATGTACCTCCCTCATGTTGAGGTTTTTCACGATGTCCGATTGCACTTTTGGTGTGGCAGTAGCTGTGAGGGCCACTAAGGGTATTTCTTTGTTGATGGCGTCAATCATTGTGCGGATGCGGCGGTATTCCGGTCGAAAATCATGGCCCCACTCCGAAATACAGTGCGCCTCATCTACGGCAACGAAAGAGATGTCCACGTTTTTGAAAAACTCGATATTCTCTTCTTTGGTCAGTGTTTCCGGGGCTACGTAAAGCATCTTGGTCTTGCCTGCTACAATGTCGGCTTTCACCTCTTTCATCTGTACGCGGGTGAGCGAGGAGTTGAGGAAGTGGGCCACTTCGTCGGTGTCGCTATAGCCGCGAATACTGTCCACCTGGTTTTTCATCAAGGCAATGAGCGGTGAAATAATCAAAGCAGTGCCTTCTTTTATCAGTGCCGGCAATTGGTAACACAACGACTTGCCCCCGCCGGTGGGCATGATGACGAAGGTGTCGTTCCCGTCCAGTACAGATTGGATAATTTTTTCCTGGTTTCCTTTGAAATTTTCGAAACCGAAATATTTGTGAAGGGCTTCATGCAGGGGGTATTTAAGGGTTGTCTTTTCAGCGACCATGGTTTGTCATTTAAAATTTTTCATCAACAAAGAATCGTGTTGGCCATTGCAGCAAACGTGTATCCTGATTTCGCCCCGAGAGAGGAGGGGGGCAATTATGCTTAAAAGTAATAAAATTTCCCGGTAATTCAGAAAATTGCAGCAGGAAATGCCAATGGTATTTTTGGAAAGGTAGAAATCAGGAGAGAAACTGTTGCGTTCCGTTAGAATGCGGGTTTTACAACGGCCAACTCATAGTACTATTCCTTAAGGATTTTCATTTTTTTTAAAACGTTTTTTCAAAAAGCAGCCAAAAGTAAGAAATAGATTCGAGTTCACCAAAATCAAAGTTGGTGCATTTGAAACGATTTTGTCATTCCCGGCCCTGTAGCAAAGTAGCGGAAATTCCCGCCATTCGGAGCGAGGCAGGCGAGATGCTGCGGCACCGAACGCCTGCCTAAGCACCAAAGTGAGCGTGCCGGACTTGGCAGTGTCGTCCATTTTCGGAACTTTGCCAGCCTATGCAACCACCTGATTTCTCCGATAGTGAAATAATAGCCCGGCGCACCCTCGGCATCGAGATAGTGGCGCTGCAAAACCTCCGCGATAGCATTGATAAGAAATTCTGTGTGGCGGTGGAAGCGATTTACCGCTCCGGCGGCAGGGTCGTCGTCACTGGCATCGGCAAGAGTGCCATCGTGGCGCAGAAAATTGCCGCCACCCTCAATAGCACCGGCACCCCCGCCCTGTTCATGCACGCTGCCGACGCCATCCACGGCGACCTCGGCATGATTCAGCCCGGCGATGTGGTGCTTTGCCTCTCCAAAAGCGGCGATACTGCCGAAATAAAAGTGCTCATCCCGTTGGTGAAAAACAGGGGCAACCTGCTGGTAGGCATGGTCAGCAACCTCGACTCGTGGCTCGGCGGCCAGGCCGCCCACATCCTGCACACGCCCATAACGCAGGAGGCCGGCCCCAACAACCTGGCCCCCACGGCGAGCACTACCGCCCAGATGGCCATGGGCGACGCCTTGGCAATGGCGCTGCTCGCCCTGCGGGGCTTCTCTGCCGGCGACTTCGCACAATTCCACCCCGGCGGAGTGCTCGGCAAACAGCTCTATCTCCGGGTCTCCGATATTTATCCGCAAAATGAACGGCCCATGGTGACTCCCGGCACAGGTGTTCACGAAGTTTTGCTTGAAATGACCTCCAAAAGGTTGGGCTGTGCCGTGGTGGAAGCCGCCGGCGGCAGCGTTGCCGGCATCATCACCGACGGCGACATCCGGCGCATGCTGGAGTGCCTCGATGGCGGCGATTTCTCGAAACTAAAAGCCGCTGACCTGATGTCCACCCACCCGAAGACCATCGGCAAAGATGCACTCGCCGTGAAAGCCCTTGAACTCATGCGCCACCACAGCATCACCCAATTAGTAGTCATGGACGGAGAGCGGTACGCCGGCATCGTCCATCTTCACGACCTCATAAAAGAAGGATTGGTATGACGGGAGGAAACTACCCGGCGCAGGAGGGTTTCCTGGTACGGCACATGCAGGGATGGCAGCGGCCGAACGAATTCCCGCATCGAAGGCCGGTATGCACAGTGGGCAGTTTATTTGCCTGGTTCGGGCTTCTTTGTCTCGGTATGTTTGGGTGCAAAAATGAAAGCCCC
>SCUG01000609.1 GCA_004297645.1 Saprospiraceae bacterium
GGAAAAAGGAAATTCAAATTTCCTTCGCTGGAAGAGAATTCAGTCTCAGGGCTTAAAACTAAAGAAGTCCTTTTCAAAGATTTGCCAAAACTAAAGCCGGGCGATGAACCAGCCCTTTCAAATTATACTGCCCCAAAAGCAAACATTTATTTACAGGAGTCGCTTATCCGCAATGGCGTATTATTTACAACCCAGCACATGGCGCGCCCACACAATGAACGTGACCTTGAAATTTATTCCATTGCCATTGAAAAATGGCTGTCAACCCGTCAACGGTTAAAGTACCCCGACTTACCCCAAAGATTGAAAACACACCAAAATGAAACGGCATTTTTAGACCGCTACAAAGTAGTTGACCCGCTTGGGTTGAGCCATACGGTGGTGGCGCACCTTTCTAAAGACGGGCATCATTTTATTTATCCTGATCCGAAGCAGGTTCGGTCAATTTCAGTCAGGGAAGCTGCCCGCATTCAGTCTTTTCCCGACGATTTCTTTTTTGAAGGTGGAAGGAACGCAGCTTTCCGGCAAATCGGAAATGCGGTGCCACCCTTGCTCGCATGGCATATTGCGTTGAAAATTAAAGAACTCTTTTAAAAATACTGAACATGGAAACATTGAATCAAACATCATCCTACAAAGGAACCATTACAGAGATTCATACCCTTGACGATGTCAGGGCATGGTTTGAAGAATTGAACGAAAATTTTGGCTTGAGCTGGCACCCTGATGACCCTTTCGATTGGGGAAGTTATACGCCCGCCGATGTCGCAATGGCAGCGCATCTGGATGCGCTGATGGATAAAGCCTTTGAAATTTGTGATGCGGAAGGGGTCGAAATCTATAAAGTTGGATTGGAGGTGAACAAGCCGCTACGCAGGGCAATGGGTTTGGGAACTGATTACATGGACGACTAATTTTAATCTGCCAGAACCTTACCGCCATGAACCATCATGAAAAATTCACCAACTTGCCCAAACGCAATGCGGAACCCAAAGCCGCTGCAATGATTGAATCATTCAGAGCAATAGGCTATAGCCCTGAAACTGCTTTAGCTGACCTGATTGATAATTCCATTTCTGCCGGTGCAAAAAATGTCCGTATTGAATTCATCTGGGCAGGCAGAAATTCGTGGCTCACCATCATTGATGACGGCTGGGGAATGGCTGAAGATGAGATTATTGATGCCCTTCGCCCCGGCAGCAAAGACCCTGACCATATTCGTTTGCCTTCCGATTTGGGCAGGTTTGGCTTAGGTTTGAAAACTGCCTCCTTCTCTCAATGCGGCAGACTCACGGTTATTTCTAAAAAGGCTGGTTCTCCAGCAAGCCATTGGACATGGGATTTGGATTTTGTCAGGCAGTCAGGAAAATGGGAGGTTTTTCAGGATGAAATTCACACAAACTTTTATGAAAAAATCCCTGAAACAGGCACAATTGTGCTTTGGGAAAACATGGACAGACTTGCCGGAAATGCTGATGAGGAGGATGAAGAGTCACACCAAAATTTCCTGAAAATTGGAGAATCGTTTCGAAAGCACTTGGAAATGGTTTTCCACAGATACATCGAGAGCGGAAAAATAAATTTATTGTTTAACGGTCGCAAGATTTCGGCATGGAACCCTTTCATGCCAGGCAAGTTGCCCACCCAGGTTTTCAGCGAAGAACCGCTTCAAAACGGCGCAGTCATTTTAAAAGGATACGTCCTGCCGCACAAATCCAAAATTTCAGAGGAGGAATATAAGGCGGGTGAAGGACCAAAAGGCTGGAACGCGCAGCAGGGTTTTTATATTTACCGGAATGAGCGATTACTTGTAGCCGGGGATTGGCTCGGAATGTTCAGAATAGAAGAACATTACAAACTCGCCCGCATCATGGTGGATATTTCCAACCTGCTTGACAAAGATTGGCAGCTTGATATTAAAAAATCAGTTGCCAAGCCTCCGCATGGGGTAGTTACTGCTATAAAAAATTATGCGCTCAAGGTTAGAAATCAGGCAGTTGAAGTTTATCGGCACAAAGGACGAACCATACACCGGAACCTTGCCAATGAAGAGTTCAAGCAAGTTTGGTTTGAGCGAAAACGGCATGGCAAATATCATTACGTCATAAACCGTGAGCATCCACTGGTGAAGAACATACTCGACACTATGCCCGATATGAGAAAACATCTCGGAATACTTTTGAACCTGATTGAAGAAACTGTACCCATTCCACTAATGATTGTCAGGGAACGGGAAGAGCCTGAAAGCCAGGGCAGACCTTTTGAAAGCATTGACCACAGCCTGTTAAAGCAGTTGATGCAAATGAGTTACGACAAATTTATTTCTGAGGGCAAGTCGGGAGAAAGAGCAAAGGAATTGCTTCTGCTGATAGAGCCTTTCAACCAATACCCGGAGTATCTGGAACATCTCACAATGTAAACATGGAAAATCTGACCAACACCCTTCGGACACTCCGCACCATGCTGCCCATAAATCCCACCATTCAGGATATTGAGCAAAAGGTTGATTTGTTGCTGCGCATAATGCCGGATGCTGACAGAAATCATCTGATTCGGGCAGCACAAGAAGTGTTCAACGTACAAGCGGCGAACTACCACGTCATTGAAGACAAAGGCAGTATGGAGTCGTGGCTTCTCCAAAAAAAAGCAGCGATAGCCCCTTGGCGATTTTGGAACAGGTACAGAGAATACTTGCAAATTGAAAAAAATTATCCCGACGCAGTACTGACCCGATTGGGCAATCTGACGGATGACATTCTTGACAAAATGTTCGACCCAGCAATTCAAAGACAAATTGACAAATGGGGGCTTGTAGTTGGCCAGGTTCAGTCAGGCAAAACTTCCAATTACATAGGCTTGATATGCAAGGCAGTGGATGCAGGTTTCAGGTTGGTGATTATATTGGCTGGCACTCTCAATAACCTCCGAAGCCAGACGCAAATGCGAATGGATGAAGGTTTTTTTGGCAAAGAATCAGAAACTGACAGGAAATTTCAGGGCGGAGGTAAAAAAATTGGAGTAGGAAACTTGCCGGGGCATTTAATAGCAGCTCACCCATTAACATCGAGCCATGAAAAAGGCGACTTCAATCAAAGAGCCCGTATCATGCAAATGGTAGATTTTGACACCGCTGAACCTATCGTACTGGTAGTCAAAAAAAATGGCTCTGTGCTTCGCAATCTCTATGACTGGCTTGCCGCAAACGGCGAACCCGACATGGAAGGCAACCGTCTCATCCGCAACAAACCCCTCCTCCTGATTGACGACGAAGCAGACCTCGCCTCCATCAACACCAGCAAAGACCCGAATAAAGCCACCAAAATCAACCACCAAATCCGCTCCCTCCTCCGCCTTTTCGAGCGCTCCGCATACGTCGGCTACACCGCCACACCCTTCGCCAACATTTTCATCCCGATTGATGACGACGAGCTTTTTCCCCGCGATTTCATCATCAACCTGCCTGCCCCAAGCAATTACATCGGACCGGAAAAAGTCTTCGGATTTGACATGCCGGAGGAGGAAGAGGAGAATGACGCCGTGCTGCCGGTAGTGAACCGGATTGACGATTACCAGCACTTCGTTCCGGACGGTCACAAAATAGACGACCCCCTTCCCGACCACCTTCCTTCGTCGCTTAGCCTCGCCATCCGCTGCTTCATCCTCACCTGCGCCGTGCGCCGCCTGCGCGGTCAGGTCGGTGAGCATAATTCGATGCTCGTGCATATCACCCGCTTCAAACGCTGGCAAGGAAGGATAAAGGAGTTGGTGGAAGTAGAGTTTGAGCACTATAGGTGGGGCATCGAACAAAATGACCGACGCACCCTGGATTTGTTCCGCCGAACATTTGAGGAAGACGCCCCGGGATACCACGGTTACCCCACCGTGACGGAAGCCATTTTGAATTCCAGCCTTCGGGAACTTGATGCTGCCGCGCAAGCCCACGCCTGGGCTGACGTGCAGCCACACCTGCACGAAGCAGCCTCCCGCATCAGGGTTCGGGAAATCAATGGTGGCTCGGCTGACGTACTCAACTACTTTGACAACCCCAGCGGTCTCTCCGTCATCGCCATCGGCGGCGACAAGCTCTCGCGGGGGCTGACACTGGAAGGGCTTTCGGTGAGCTACTACCTGCGGGCATCGAAAATGTATGACACGCTTATGCAAATGGGACGCTGGTTCGGCTACCGGCGCGGATACGTTGATTTGTGCCGCCTTTTTACCAGCGCACAGTTAAACGAGTGGTATTGCCACATCACCAAAGCCTCGGAAGAATTGCGGGAAGAATTTGCCTACATGTCGGAAGTGGCAAGCGTCACGCCGCGGGATTATGCGCTCAAGGTGAGAACACACCCCAAGACATTGCTGATCACTGCCTCCAACAAGATGCAATTTGTTGCAAAACTTCGGGTGGGCTTTTCCGGGAAGCTGGTGCAATCCTACCTGCTTCGCACCGACAAGGAGGCAATCGAAAGCAACCTGACAGCCGTAAAAAAGCTGCTCGCTTCCAGCGGTGCAGCAACAGACGAACCTAATCGAATCCTCTGGCGCACAGCGGATGTGCAGGCAATCCTCCGCTTCATCAACGAATTCAAAATCCACCCGGAACTGGCAAGCAGCAAGCCCGACCTTGTCGCCCGCTACGTCGAACTGACCCGCCAGCGCGGCGAACTGACGGATTGGGTAGTGGCGATGCCAAAAAACACAAGCTCCGGCAACGTGCCCTTCACTTTTCAGCTTCACGGCGAACTCCTCTCTGCCGGAATGACCCGGCGCTCCCGCGAGCAAGGCACGGGCGACGACCGCTACTACATCAACAAATCCAACATCATCAGCCCCCGGCACGAATACTTCGACTTCCCGGACTTCAAAACTGTGCAAGGAGCCAAGCGAGAAATCCTAAACCGCAGACCTCCGCAACGGGCGTTGCTGCTGGTTTATCCACTCAACCCCGAAGGCATTTTGGAAAAAGCCGACCTCCCCATCATGGCCTATGCAATCAGCTTCCCCCGGAGCGTGGCTGACGTGACGGTGGAGTATGCCGTACACAAGCAGTTAATTTCACTTTTCGACGTGAACGACTTGACTGACAGCGATTATGAAAACGAAGATTAGCGACATCTGGAACGAACTGTTGCGGGAGCGTCTTGCACCCAACGTGCTGCTTTTCCGACGTTTTTCGGCGGAATCAGCGGCGGAAATTTTCCTGGGCATTCGCGACCATGCACGTCTGCCGTTCATCGCTTTTGCTTACCGAAAGTCGCTGGCAGTCAGTGCCGCCAGCTTTTCCAAACTAAAGGGTATTAGCGTTCAAGCGCTTGAATCGCCAGAAAACCCGGCAAGCGCGTGGCTCACGCTTTCTCTCCAAAATGAAACCCTTGCAGACCATTTCGCCGCCCTGTGCGCCGACCTCGCCGCCAGCGTGGAAAACACGCGGAGCGACAAGGAAATGCTCCGCCAAATCCTGGCAAGGCTGGAAAACTGGCAGGCGCTTTTCGAAGAACAGGGGCAAGGTGGGCTTTCGGCAGAGGCGCAGCGGGGGCTGTTCGGCGAGTTGCTTTTTTTGAAAAAACTGATAGCCGCATGGTCGCCCGACGCTGCCGTAAAATCCTGGTCGGGACCTTCGCAATACGCACAGGATTTTCACGCGGGCAGTTGGGCAGCTGAGGTAAAAACCACTTCCGGCACGAACAGCGAACGGCTGAGCATCAGCAATGTCTTGCAGTTGGACGGCTCTGGTGTTGGCTCGCTGTTCCTCATTCATTATTGGCTGGAAGCGCGGCAAGGTGCTGGCGAAAGCCTGAACGACTTGGTTGCCAGCCTCCGGGAAAATTTAAAAAGCGAGCCAGGAGCGCTCCGCCTTTTCAATCAAAAGCTGGTGGAGGCTGGCTGGCTCGACCACCACGCCCCGCTTTACGCCGAAACTGGCTACGACGTGCGAAGAGAAAACTGCTGGGAAATCCGGGAAGGTTTCCCCTGCATCACGGCAGCCATGGTGCCGCCGGGCCTGGAGGAGGTGAAATATGTGCTGCTCGCCTCCGCCTGCCAGTCTTGGTTGGTGGCTGCCAATGAAGTTTTCACCAAAATCGAACGCCATGCAAGCTGATTTCCTGGAAAACCCCGAGCGGGAAAAATTTTACCAGAACTTGTGTCAGGACGTACTCGCCGCCGTGAGCGCCGAGGGAGAGGAAGGCGGCGTGAGGGAAGAAAAGTTTACTCAACTTGTGTTGGACATGCTTGCCGAGGCAGGCGAAACGGAAAACGCCCGCGAGTGTCGCGACATCAGAGAAGACAGCATCGGGCGCAAAATGCACAAGGTGAACGGCTATGCCCTGAGCGAAAATTACGAGACGCTCGACCTGTTCGTCACGATTTACAAGGGCGGCGACAAACCGGAAAAAATTTACAAAGATGAGTTGCACACCGCTGCCAGCCAGTGCTCAAAATTCCTGAACAACGCCATCAAGGGGTACGCTGATGAAATCGAAGAATCTTCGCCAATTTTTGACTTGGCGCAGACGCTGATGCGCTTCGGCGACGAACTGGCGCGGGCTAACATTTTTATCCTGACCGACGGCTTCGCAGTTGCCGACCCGCCTTCCGACACCGAATTGCGGGGAATGCTTCTAAGCTACCACCTGCGCGACCTGGAATATCTTTGGCGGCTCATGGCTTCCAGCCAAAAGCGAATTCCCATTGAAATTGATTTTGAAAAGAACTATGGAGGGTTGCTACCGTGCCTGTCTGTACCTTCCGGCAACGAAGACTATGAATCATACTTGTGCATCCTTCCCGGCGAGATTTTGGTAGCCGTTTATCAAGCCTTCGGTTCAAGGTTGCTGGAGCAAAACGTGCGCTCCTTTTTGCAGTTTGCCGGAAAAATCAACAAGGGCATCCGCGAGACGATTTTGAAAAGCCCGCACATGTTTCTGGCATTCAACAACGGCATCGCCGCCACCGCCGAATACGTGGAGCTTACTTCCCTGCCCGGCGGCGGCACAGCAATAAAATCTTTGCGGGACTTGCAAATCGTGAATGGTGGACAAACCACCGCATCTATTTTTCACACCAAGAGAAAAGACAAGGCGGACGTGTCGAAGGTATTCGTGCAAATGAAGCTTTCAGTCATCAAAGACACGGAGCATTTTGGTGATATCGTCTCCCGTATCTCCCGCTATGCCAACACGCAAAACCGGGTGTCGGAAGCCGACCTTTCCAGCAACCACCCTTTCCACGTGGAAATGGAAAAACTTTCGCGCAACATCTGGGCGCCGCCTGCACAAGGAGCGGCGCACCAAACAAGGTGGTTTTTCGAGCGGGCAAGAGGGCAGTACAAAGATGCCCTGAACAGAGAATTGACGCCCAAGCGCCGCAAGATGTTCGAACAGCAAAACCCCCGGAGCCAGTTTTTCGTCAAGGAAGATTTGGCAAAATTTATCAATTCCTGGGCGATGCGACCTTGGCTTACTGCTCGAGGCAACCAGAAAAGCTACGTCGGGTTTATGAAAGACCTGAAAAATCAATTGCCCGACAGCGTTTGGTTCGAGGACGCTGTCGCCAAAGCCATCCTGTTCCGGCGGGCGGAAAAAATTTATGGTGTGAAGCCAAACTCCATCGGCGACATACGCTACCTCACAGTGCCTTATACCCTTGCCTGGCTGAATTGCAAGACGGAAGGCAAGTTGGATTTGCTGAAAATTTGGAAAAATCAGGGCATCTCTGATGGATTGTCAGCGATTTTGCGGCAGGTCATGGAGTGTATGGACAATTTCATTCGTGAAAAAGCGCCCGGATCTTTGCACGGCGAATGGGCAAAAAGGGAGGAGTGCTGGCTGGAAGTTACAAAACAGGATTTTGGAATTGACCTGGCTGTTTTGAAAAGCGACTTTGCACCGCTCAACCAAGCAAGTTTACGCTATAAGAAAGCAGAAGAGGAATTGGAGAAGGAAGAAAAACTGCGGCAGGTGGAGCGGTTGAAATCAGTGCCCATTTCAACTTGGAAAGCCATCGAAGATTGGGGCAGAAACTCTGGCGAACTCACTGCCTACCAATGGAATTTGGTTTTCCAGATTTACAAAGTCATTGAAAACAGGAAATATTTTACCGGCCTGCAAATCAGCAACGGCATGAAAATCCTCGACCTCGCCGTAGAAAAAAAGCCAGAGTTGTTTTTTGAATTGGATGAAGCAGAACAAGCGGTTCATGCAGTTCAGCAATCAAAGGAAATTACCCTTGAAATCATTCGCCAAATTGTCGCATGGGACAGACGGAACAAAAGACTAAAAGATTATGAGTGGAATTTCATGCGAGATATAGTTGAGGGGAAAAAGACCCTTACCGACCGGAATAAGTTTATAGCAAAGCTCAATTGGAAGAAGGTGGAGAAATACGGATTCAGACCTGAAAATCCTGATGAATAAATGGTGGCTTGGCTTTTAGCTGATATACAAGTTAGTTCAAAGCACGATAAACTTTCTGTATTCCCTCAGCCCCTCCTCCTCCTCCTGCTTCCCATACCGCTGCTTTTTTGGCCCACCCCGGCAGGGTTCGGAACCCTGCCGGGGTTGTCACCCCGGATGGAATTGGATTTTCGGAAAATATACCTACTGTCGCTGACTATTCAGCATTTCCAAAAAATCATCTGCTGAAATCACTTTTATTTTTGGGAAAGGAATGTCTTTCAGCACTTTGAAGTAGTTGTCGTCAGAGACGATAAAATCAGCATTGCCAGCAACTGCACAATCCACAAATTTGTCGTCGTCAGGGTCTGCTGTAATGAGGTTCCAATAAAAATACTTCGTAATGAAGGTGACATTTGAGACTTGATGAAAACCATTCAGGACATTATCGGATGTTCCAGCACCCATGTGATAACCAATGGTTTCGTCGTATTCTGACAGGATATCAGTGGTCACGAGCAGTTGGTAATGTTTGTTCTCAAATGCTTCGAAGATTGGATGGTATTTCGAACGTCTTGAAATTGAAACCAAGAGTACATTTGTGTCGAGGACGACTTTCATTGGTTCTTGCGATAGGGTGTGCGGCTGTGAGCTTTGAGAAGAGTATCTTCGTTCATTCCTTTTTCATCCCACGCCTTATCGGCAGCGTCTTTGGCTTTTTCAAAAAAGTATTTAGCCAGCAAATCTTTGATTACCAGCAAATCTTCATCAGAGACATTGTTGGAATAGAGTTTCAATAACTCCAATTGTACATTGCTGAAAGGTTGGCGAATGGCAGAATTTGCACTCATGATGGATGGTTTCAAGCAAATATAAAGAACATTGGTGAAAAATGAAATGGAAGCCCCTCGCCCGTTCAGCCCCTCCTCCTCCTCCTTATCCTGCTTCCCATACCGCTGTTTGGTGGCCCACCCCGGCAGGGTTCGGAACCCAGGTGGGGGTGTAGGCCACACCCTCACCACCTCAACCCCTCCTCCACATCCTCCGAATCCTGTTTCCCGTATTGCTGTTTGGTGGCGAGCCGCTGTTTTTGGCGGGCTATGACGAGTTTGGCGAGGGCCACATTGGCGGGGTCAGTTTCGAAGGGCGAGAGGGCGAAGTGGATTTTCGATTCCTCCACGTCGTTGCGGTAGAGGAGGCTGAGGAGGTATTCCATGTTGTGCTCGATGAGCCAGGCGATGCGGTCGGAGAGCATTTGGAAGAGTTCTTCTTCGGAAGGCGGGGTTTGGTCTTCGGTGATGAGTTCGAAGTCGCGGTTGATGATGCCGGTGATGTTCGGTTGTTCTGCCATGTTCATGCTGGGTTAATTAGCCATCAGCCCACCTGCCGTCCTTCTGCCAAAAAGGCCAGCACTTCCTCCACATACCTGCGTTCGTTGGACAGCCGGGGCACCTTGTTTTGGCCACCGAATTTGCCCCGTTTTTTCATCCAGTTGTGAAAGGTACCGGGGGGCAGGGAATGCAGGCGAAGTGGAGCGAGTGCCATGTTGCGGAAGCGTTTGGCTTCGTAGTCGGAGTTGATGCGTTGGAGGTTCAGGTCGAGTTGGCGGCTGAAAGCGGCGAGAGCCTGCCCCGAACTGCCGGGGCCGGGCGGTACTCGCTCAAACTCCACGAGCCACTCGTGGCCGCCTTTGCCGCTGCCTTTGAAATAAACGGGGGCCACGGTGTACTCCGGCACTACGGCGCCGGTGGCCCGGCAGGTATCGGCCAGGGCACGGTCGGTATTTTCCACCATCACCTCCTCGCCGAAGACGTTGATGAACTGCCGGGTGCGGCCCGTGATTTTTATTTTGTAGGGTGAAATGGAAGTGAAAGTCACCGTGTCGCCGGGGGTGTAGCGCCACAGGCCGGCGTTGGTGCTGATGACGATGGCGTAGTTTTTCCCCAACTCCACCTCTTCGAGGGGGATGGCGCGGGGGCGTTCGGTGTTCCACTCTTCCATTGGCAGAAACTCGTAATAAACGCCGTTGTCGAGCAGCAGCAAAAGGTCGTCGCTGCCGAAGTCGTTTTGCAGGGCGAAGTAGCCTTCGCTGGCGTTGTAGATTTCCTGGTAGCTCACCGAATCGGAGGGAAGGAACTGCCGGAACTGCTCGCGGTAGGGGGTGAAACTTACGCCTCCGTGGATGTAACCCTGGAGGTTGGGCCACACTTCGAGCAGGTTGCTCTTGCCGGTGTATTCCAGAATTTTTCTGAAAAGCACGACTGTCCAGGTAGGTACGCCGCCTACCATTACCACGTCGTGCTGGCTGCAAATGCGCACCATCCGTTCTATCTTTTCTTCGAAATCGGGCAACAAAGCCGTCTGGAAGTCAGGCGTAAAAAAGGGCCTGGCCACCCAGGGCATTTGACTGATCATGACGGCAGACACGTCGCCAACTATGGTTTTTGGGAAAGGCTCGAAGCTGCCGAGGCTGCCGCCCATGAGCAGGCTGCGGCGCTCGAATTGGCGGGCGTCGGGCCGCTGGCCGTAAAAGCAAGACATGGTGTCCCAGGAGCCGCGGATGTGGCACTGCCGGAGGTTCTGGCTGCTGACGGGGATGAACTTGCTCTTGTCGTTGGTGGTGCCAGAGGATTTTGAAAAATACTCCACCCGGCCGTTCCAGAGCACGTCTTTTTCGCCGTGCATCATGCGCTCGATGAAGGGCTTGAGGGAGTCGTAATCCTGCACGGGCACCCTTTTCGCAAACTGTTTGGGCAGCTTGATGCTCCAATAATTGTAGCGGCGGCCCCACTGTGTATCTCCGGCGGTGAGGAGCAGGTTCTTAAGCAGCGCGCGCTGCACCTCGTGAGGCTTCGCCATGAAGCGGCGGATGCGTGACATCCGCTGCCGTAGGTAGCGGCGGAAAAGGATGTTGGCGAGTTGGCGCATAAGTGAACGGGAAAATTTTCAGCAAAATAGGAAGAAATGGGAATTTGAGCTGGAAAAGGGAGGGGTAAATTAGGTGTCAGGCGTAATTAAGCCCGTCTCCATCACACCCCGGCAGCCTTGCGTTGGAAGCACGAAAACTTCACCCATCAGGCGTCGGGCCGCCGCACTTTTTATTTTTCTTAGGGGAAAATGCTGACAATAGCCCTGAAAGGATTACATTTGAAACACTTTTTCCAATAAAGCATAGCATGCCTTTTTTCAGGCGCTACACCTACCCAGACAAATACTTCTTTCCGCTCTTCATTTTTCGTGAATAGCACCGCTCCCTCAAAGTATTCGATTTTCCCTTTACCGGTTGTCATTCATCTTTCATTATAACCTTTTAAATCAGCTGTTATGAAATCAGTAAAAACGTATTGCTTAGCAGCCCTTTTTGCGGGCTTTTTTTACGCACAAGACATGGTTGCCCAATTCAGTGGGCAGGTCATTAACTTTCACCTCGATCGTTACAACAGTGCGCCGAATGGCGCCAAAGTAACATTACACGATGGCGAAAACCTCGGCACCTTTCACTTCCGGGGTTGGACGCCCGGCAACGAGTACCAGTCATCCGCGGGCTTCGGCGTGGACGTGACCGGCACCCCGCTCGATGGCTACCTGCCATCCCGCCTGAGTTTTTACACCGGCGGCTTTGGCCTCATCGAGCGGATGACTATCCTGGAAAACGGCAACATCGGCATCGGGCTTTCCAACCCTGCCGAATTGGTGGACATCAACGGCAACACCCGCATCAGGGGCACGAGGCTCTTCCTCGGCCTGCCCGGCAACGCTGCCACCGCAGGCGGCGAAGCACTGACCCAAACCGGCTGGGACTGTGCCGGGTTGCCCGTCTCCGACGCACTCGCCATCAACTACAATGGGGATTTCACCGGCGGTGTGTATGTGGAGGGGCCTGGGCTTAAAGTCTGTGGCGAGTTGAAAGCGGAGTGCCTGAAAGCCCATCAGCATGTCATCGCTGAGGAGGGTAATATTTTTGCTTTGGGCGGTTCCGGAGTCGTGGTCAATTGCAGCGATCCCGGCCAGGGTGATTTCATTGCCGAAGGCGCCAATGGCGACTTCATCGCACGGCACGGGAATTTCACCGCTGAAGAAGGCGCTGTCACAGCCCGGCAAAACATCACTTCGACACAGGGAAGTGTTGTTGCAAATCAAAACGTCACCGCACAGAACGGGAGCGTTTCGGCAGCCCAGAACGTAAGCGCCGGCAACAATGTGTCGGCCCTCAATAGTATCTCCGCAGGCACCAGCATTTCCGCAGGTACCGATATTTCCGCAGGCGGTAATTTGTCCGTCACGGGCACCGGCACCATCACCGGCAATGTGCGTGTTGGCACCATCTTCGGCAACACGGGCAGCCATGTCCTGGCCGTGGGGGGCAGCATGATTGCGGAAGAGGTCAACGTCAAATTGCAGGCCGACTGGCCGGATTACGTTTTCACGCCGGAACACCAGCGCCCGACCTTAAACGAAGTCGAAAGTTTTATCCATGAAAACAAACATCTCCCCGGCGCCCCTTCGGCCGCGCAGGTGGCACAAGATGGCCTCCCTTTAGGCCAAACGCAGGCCATGATGATGGAAAAACTGGAAGAACTCTACCTCCACGTGATTGAATTGAACCGGAAAGTGGAGCAATTGGAAAAGGAAAATGCGCAACTCAAAGCTGTAAAGGAGTAATGAAAGGGCTTGTTGATCCTTCACAGTATTCATCCTTCAAATTTACAGCTTATGAAAAACTCAATTTTTCTTACCATCGTTTTGGCGATGCTTTTCCTAATAGGGATCCCTCGTCAAGCTGAAGCTCAGTTGACCGGCGAGCAAATAAAAAAGCTCGAAACACTGACCCAGCAATTCAACCTGGAGTATCAGCGGCAGCAGCAATTAGTAGCAGAATATGCCCGGCAACACAACATCCCCATCCGGCGACAAATTGGGGGTCAAATCATCGTCCTCTCCCGCATAGAAAACGGGGAACCCGTTTTTACTAAAGACGACAATGTCATTGCCCAGCAATCCATTTCAGCGGACGAGGTGAAAACCGGAGGTACTTTGGGCCTCACCCTCACTGGGGCAGGTCAGACGCTCGGCATTTGGGAGGCAGGCGGAGCCGTCCGAACTACCCACCAGGAGTTCGGGGGCCGTGCCACGCAAATAGACGCACCTGCCGCTACTACGAATCACGCTACCCATGTGGCCGGCACCATGATTGCGAGTGGAGTAGATGCCAATGCGCCGGGCTTTTCCTCCTCCGCCAATCTTAATTGCTTCGATGCCAATAATGACAATGCTGAAATGGCGGCCGCTTCCATAGCTGCCACGCCCGTCAGAGTCTCCAACCACTCTTATGGCACCATCGTGGGTTGGGATTTTACCAATGGCAATTGGAACTGGAACAACAATCAGTGGCGCTTCGGCGCCTATGACAACCAAACACAGGCCTGGGACAACATCGCCAATGCCTCGCCATTTTATCTCATCGTCAAATCTGCTGGCAATGACCGGAACGATGCAGGTGCTTCCGGCGCCAACCACCTTCATCCCCCTGATTTGGTCACCGTTTTCACGGATAACCACCCCGTTGATGGCAACGGCGGCTACGACTGCCTGCCCGATTATTCCACCGCCAAAAATATCCTGACCATAGGCGCTGCCAACGATGTGGCGGGTGGATATTCCGGCGCTGCCGGTGTGACCATGACGGCTTTCTCCAGTTGGGGCCCTACGGACGACGGCCGCATCAAGCCCGACGTCTCGGCAAATGGCGCCAACCTCTATTCTTCCGGCAATGCCTCTGATACGAGCTATGCCACCTTGAGCGGCACCTCCATGTCTGCACCTTCCGTTTCCGGCAGTATCGGCCTTTTGCTGGAACATTGGAGCAACCTGTATGGGGCTGGCTCCGTACCCAGAGCTACCACGATGAAAGGCGTGCTCATCCATACCGCCGACGAAACCGGCGCAGCCCAAGGGCCGGACTATCAGTTCGGCTGGGGCTTGGTCAACGTGTCTGATGCTGCGCAATTGATGAGTACAAATGCTTTTGACGGTTGCGAGCAGCTATTCACTGGCACCGTCAACGGCGCTGGCGGCACCTGGACTTATACCTTTGAAAGCTCTGGGATGGTGCCTGTAAAAGCGACTTTGGTGTGGAGCGACCCGGCGCCTGCCGCCGTCAATGGAGGGGTTACGAACCCCGGCGTATCTTACTTGGTCAACAACTTGGACCTGCAAATCACGGAAGGGGCAAACACTTTTCTGCCCTGGGTGCTCGACCCTGCCAACCCTGGGAACGCAGCTACTACTGGCACCAACAACCGCGACAATGTGGAGCAGGTTCTGATTGGCAGCCCGGTAGCAGGCACCTACACCATCACTGTAACTTTTGCCAACGGGGCAATGGCCGATACGCAGGACTTCGCAGTGATACTCGGAGGCAATGACGCAGCCATAGAGAACAACACGATTTCCTTCATTACCATTACTGATAAAAGGACTTACACGGCCAGAAAGACGTTGACCTTCGGGCCGGCCGTCACCATCAATGCTCCCGGCAACGTGGATGCTGTGGCAGGGAGCAGTGTCAGGTTAGTGCCGGGCTTTAAAGTCACGGCGGGTGGAAAATTCCGGGCGCGCATCCAAACGGGCGGCATTTGTGCCGGGATCACGGGCAGCCTGGCCACCAGCGGGGTTTCCGATGCCGGCAGCGTCTCGGCACGTGAGTCAGGTGGCTCTGGCGAAAATATCTTGGGACGGGGAGGGCTTGATTTTCAAGTGTACCCCAACCCGGCCGGCCAACTGGTTCACATCAGGCTCAGGCTCAACGCACCCTCCACCATCCGCCTGAGGATACTCGACCAGTTGGGCCGCGTGATTTATCAGTGCCATCAGACGGAAGCGTATGCCGAAGGGGAGCATTCTTTCGAATATGGAACACAGGGCCTTGCCCCCGGCGTGTATTACGTGTCTGTCGAAACATTAGAAGGCAGGAAAATAGAGAAGCTGGTGGTGCAGCATGATTGAGAAACGAGTGAAAAATAAGGTGCCATTTGGGGCGGCGTTTTTTTCCCGCTTGCTGCGTTTGTGAAACAGTTGCGTAGCTTGGCTCCCGAAGCAAGTTCGGGACAGGTTATGCGCCTGTTTCACAACCTTGCCGCCGGCAATAATACACTCGCCGAAAACAGCCAATTTATTAACGACACGTAGTTTAGTAACGTGTTCGAAATAAGATGTTCTTTTTGAGGCCCCCTCCGGCGGCCTCAAAAAGAACAAGGGTGTGTTTTTTCGGCGGCGAAGCCGCCGAAAAAACACACATCTTATTTTGCGCACGTTCCTTAGCTTGACTTTAGCCATTTAAGCAACCCCGGTTATCAACAAACAAAAGTGCCGGGTTAGCGAGGGTTTTAGTTTTTGGATGTCGGTAGAAAATACCGACATTCAAAAACTGGCAGTCAACCGCAAAAGTGCTGGTAATGT
>SCUG01000610.1 GCA_004297645.1 Saprospiraceae bacterium
TGCCGCTTTTGAATGACAGGTGTTTTGCATGCAGAATTGTTTTTATGCAAAAAAGTAGCTCCCAATTTCTAATTTTACCCACATCTTTAGTTGACAGCCAGCCTCCTTTCTGCCAGCCACCTACTGATACCTAATTTAGAGACAACCACTACTTACTGATGTCCTTCGGAAAACTTAAAAAGGGGCTAAACACCATTGAGATGCTCGAACGGGAATTGCACCTGAAACAGTTGCAGATCAACCGCTTATTGAACATCACACAGGCCATCAACAACAATGTGAAAACTACAGGTCTGTTTGAGATGTATAGCTCATTCTTAAGCTGGGAAATGGGGGTGAAAAAAATGGCGCTATATTTCCGGCAAAATGATACGTGGACATGCAAAGCTTCCATTGGCATTGAAGAGCGCATGCTCCAGATGGACATTACCGGCGAACTTGCCAAATATACCCGCCTCAACAATGTAACCGATACGGATCATCCCTTCGTTAAACTCTTCGACGTGGTGGTGCCCGTGCGGCACAAAGAAGTGCCTCTGGCTTATGTGTTCATCGGCGGATTCGGGGAAGACGAAGACATGTACAACAAGGTTCAGTTCATCACCACCATCACCAACATCATCACCGTGGCCATTGAAAACAAGCGGTTATTCAATCAACAATTGGAGCAGGAACGCCTACGACGCGAAATGGAGTTGGCCCGTGAGATGCAACAACTGCTGATTCCAAAACAATTTCCCTCTTGCAAAGCCTACGAACTGGCAGGCATTTACATGCCCCACCTCAACGTGGGCGGAGATTATTTCGACTTCGTCGAACACCCGGATGGAAAACTGACCTTTTGCATTGCCGACATTGCAGGGAAAGGCGTTGCAGCAGCCCTGCTGATGTCAAACTTTCAGGCCAACTTTCACACTCTTTTGCAGCAAAATACCAGTTTGAAAGAGTTCGTGACTGCGCTAAATCTCGCTGTATTGCGCATCACCAAAGGCGAGCGCTTTCTGACCTTTTTTGTCGGGCAATACGATAAGAATTCGAGAATGCTGAACTATGTGAATGCCGGCCACACTCCCCCGGCATTGGCTATGAACGATAAAATACTGCACCTCAAAGCCGGCACCACAGTCTTGGGGGCTTTCGACGAATTGCCATTTGTCGAAGTGGGGAAAGTTCACGTGAAAAGCGGGGCCTTGATATTGCTCTCCACCGATGGTCTGTCGGAACTAAAAAATGAAGCAGGAGAATTCCTGGACTATGATTTTGGGGAGCGCTTCGTGCTCGAAAACTACCACTTGCAGGCCACGGAGTTCAACCTCAAAATAATGGAGGAACTGGACCAATTTAAAGGAAAGGCCAGCTTCCAGGATGATTTTACCGTGCTAACTTGCAAGATATTTTAAAGGCTTTTGTCGAAAAGCATACTGCATTTCAAAAAAGAGGTGGGAAACTTGCCCCGCAAATTATTGATTCAAGAAAACAGGCACTACCGAAGATACACAACGATATGAATTTTGGGCATGAAGGATAAAAATGCAGCCGGTATATTGGCGTTGTTTTTAGGTTGGTTGGGGTTCCACCGCTTTTACCTCGGGCAAACGGGTCTGGGCGTCGTATATTTAATGTTCTGCTGGTTTCCGGTCATTTGGTTGATAGCCTTCATTGATGCCATCAGCTTGTTTGCCATGGACCAACAGCGATTTGATGAAAAATACAACAACGCCCCACCGGTATTCGGAGGCAGCCCCACCGATTTTGACCGCCACCGAAACCGGCCCAATACGGTGGACCGGCACGACCTGAAACGGCAGGAAGGAGCCGCCCTTAAAACGGCGAACGCTTCCCTGACAAACGCCCACAAAAAGCGGGGACTCGAAAGATTTAAGGACTTCGATTATACCGGTGCTATCGAAGATTTTCAGAAATCCATAGAAATCGCCCCCAGAGATATCGCTACCCATTTCAACCTCGCCTGTGCCTATTCGCTCACCGAAAATGCCAAGCTGGCATTCTTTCATTTAGGCCAAGCGGTGGAGTATGGCTTCAAGGATTTTAAAAAAATAAAAGAACACCCTGCTTTGGCGTACCTTCGCATCCAGGAAGAATTTGATAGTTTTGAGCAAAATGGTTTCAAGCCGCCCAATACCCCCGGCAAACCTGCCGAAACTGAAGATTTGCTAAACACCGAACCCAACCTGCTCGACCAACTAAAAAAATTGGGCGAGCTGCGGGAAAAGGGCCTCCTCACAGAGAAAGAATTCGACGAACAAAAGCGCAAGCTACTGGGATAACGGCCCCCGACATTTGGCGGGAATTTTGCAAAATCAAGAATTCCGCCTTACCACCAAAGACATGTTTTTAACTTCACGACTATGCACAAAAAAAGGAATTAGCCGTTTTCAATAACGAACACATAACACAAATGCTATGGTAGCAGAAAACCTAATCTCCACGGCCGTCCTCCCACTCCGAACCTCAGACACCGGCAAAATGGCCCTCGCCTCCATGGAAGACTTTAACGTTCGCCACCTTCCCATTGTCAACGACAAACAACTCCTCGGCGTAATTAGTGAAGACGATATTGTAGTGAACAATATCAACGATGCCGTAGGTTCTTATGCACTTTCCCTGAAAAATTCCTACGTGAAAGTGACCGACCACCTGTACGAAGTAATGCGGCTGTTAGCCGACCACCAGTTGACCGTGATTCCCGTGGTTGATGAACTGGGCAACTACGTGGGCATGATTTCCCTTGAAGACACCCTCAACTTTTTTGCAAAAACCGCTGCTTTTAGCGAAACAGGAAGCATCGTGGTGCTGGAATTTCAACAACGCAGCTACTCACTGGCCGAAATCGCCAGGCTCGTAGAAGCTGAAAATGCTACCATCCTCAGCACCTTTGTCACCTCCCGCCCAGAGTCGTCCATCGTGGAGGTCACCCTAAAAATCAACCGGCAGGACATCCACAACATCCTTGCTGCTTTCGGCCGCTTCGGCTATGTCATAAAAGCTTCGTTCAACGAAGAAGAATACTTAGAGTCGCTGCAAGAGCGGTTCGACGCTCTGATGAATTACCTCAACGTTTAGCCTCGATAACCAGTTATCTTCCAAAACGAAGCGGCATGAGAGATTCTCTCATGCCGCTTCGTTTTGGAAGAATCGCTGCTCGCTAGTACTAAAATTCCTTTGACGAAAAGAGTACTTTTGCCAAGAAGCCCCAAGTACCTTTCATTGACCAACCCATCCGGATGGATATTTATCAAAAAAAAGCAAAGTGGAAATGGTACCTGACCATAGCGGCAGTGGCCATTGTCGCCATTTCCATGTTTTACACAAAATACCTCACCGACAGGCTGGCCATAGAGGAAGTAAAAAAAGTGGAACAACTGAAAACTGCCATGGAAACCCTTTCCATTTCCTCTCAGGATGCCGCCGACCTCAACTGCGATGTGCGGTTTCAAAACCAGGTGATTGAATCGAACACCACCATTCCTATCCTTTTGGTGGACGACCTGGGCAACCCACAAGACGCCCGGAATTTTGGCGAAAAAAACGACACCAGCCGGATTTTTATGGAAAAAAAGTTGGCGGAATTCCTTAAAGAAGGAAAAGAACCCCTCGCCATCTCCTACCTCGGCGGCACTTTGTTTCTCTATTTTGAGCATTCCTTTATTTTGAAATTGCTCACCTATTATCCTTTCCTTCAACTCATTCTCATCGCCGCATTTATCGGCTTCGGCTACCTCGGATTCAGCTCCGCCCGGCGTGCCGAGCAAAACAGGGTTTGGGTGGGCATGGCCAAAGAAACGGCGCACCAGTTGGGCACCCCCATCTCCGGCATCATTGCCTGGATAGAGCACCTGAAATCAATGCGGGAAGGAGATGTAGAATTGCATGAGGTTTTGAACGAACTGAACAAAGACACCACCCGCCTCGAACTCATCTCCGATCGTTTTTCCAAAATCGGTTCGGCACCCGAACTCACCCTTGTGGATATTTATCAGGAACTCGAAGAATGCCGCCAATACATGGAGCCACGCTCGCCACGGAAAGTGAGTTTCGACTTTCCCGCTCCGGGCAATGTGCCCGTTCAGGTCCGCATCAATCCTCATCTTTTCGACTGGGTGGTGGAAAACCTTATACGCAATGCCTTAGATTCCATGGACGGGAAAGGCCAAATCAGCGCCGCCGT
Source organism: Saprospiraceae bacterium (assembly GCA_004297645.1). Classification (GTDB taxonomy): domain Bacteria; phylum Bacteroidota; class Bacteroidia; order Chitinophagales; family Saprospiraceae; genus UBA6168. The sequence continues at coordinate 4,190 of SCUG01000610.1, forward strand.
TTACGAAGATGAATCCTATGTTTTCATTGACCTCAGCGACACGGGCAAGGGAATACCCGCCTCGAAATTCAAGACCGTATTCCGGCCGGGCTATTCCACTAAGAAAAGGGGTTGGGGCCTGGGGCTTTCCTTAGCCAAACGCATCATCGAAGAATACCACGCCGGCAAAATATTTGTCAAGAAATCTATCCCTAACGAGGAAACGACCTTTACGATACAATTGCCAAAGTAGTGGGAATTCTGCTGCGTTTTGGATCTTACTTTAGTTTGCAGGGGCAAAGAAGCTACCATGTACACATCTGAACTGGAAATACTGCCTACGAATACCTCGACGCTTACCGGGAGCAACTGCTGGTGAACTTGCAGGAGGCATTTCCGAAAGTACCGCAGGTAGAATTCACAACCGATGTGTTTGGTTTTTACGCTTCCGTTTCCGCCGTTTATTCCTCCAAAATAAAGGGCGGGGAAATTGAATTCGACAGCTACCTCAAACACAAGTTTCATCAGGTGAGCTACCGCCCAGATTACACCAAAAAGACGAACGACCTTTTCGCCGCATACGCCTTTGCGCTCAACACCCCACTTCAACCCCATGTCCTGAAAGCGCATGCCATCCTTTCTGAGCACATGCTGGCAGCATCTGGACGAGGCCGCATTCGCACCAAAATTGAAATGATCCTCGATAAAGAAGGCCGCATAGAATACGTGGCAGCCCCTCCTGCCATCGTCGAAGGGGGAATGAAAAAGCTGCTCAGCGATGTGAATCTGCTTCTCAAAGGAACGATAATTATACTTTTGAACGCCAGGTTTTGTCCATTTGACATTTGCTATTAAACTTTAGCCATCCGGGTAATCGGGATGCAGCCAGAACCAAATAGGCTTAGTACAAATAGTGAGGGCAATG
>SCUG01000611.1 GCA_004297645.1 Saprospiraceae bacterium
TAAAAGCTAGCCCTTCGATAAAACCGGAATCAAGTGTCATAAGAGGGTGAATGGTGATAACGCCATGCCTGTCCCGTTCGATTTTAAAATCACTGTTGCGCAGCAGAAAGCGATGAAATGCCTCACGGGACATGCCACTTTTAAATACAACGGGACCGTGCCGGACGAGCATGGTCAAAGGGTTTTCTATTTCTTGTGTCGCTGTCATGGATTGTTAGATTGAATGGCTGTGCAAATACACACACAATTAAGTTTACAAATCAGAACAATTGCTTCATTGCTCTTTGAACTCCTGCAATTTCAAAACAAACCCCGGTAACACATCCTCCCCGTCCAGCGTTCCGGAAAAGTTCCTGATTTCTTCGTTCAAGCCATTGGCCCGGAAGACCCAGGCTTTTTCGTTGATGGGGTCAATCAGCCAGGCCAGCCGGACGCCGTTGGCTATCCAGACGTCTTCCATTTTCCGCTTCAACTTGCGCAGGCTGTCTGTTTGCGAGCGCACTTCCATCACGAAGTCGGGGACGATGGCAGCGATGTGTTTGCGTTCTTCTTCCGTCAAGCTATTGTGTTTTTGCATGGAAACCCATGCTCCGTCAGCTTTGTGGGTGGATCCGTCGGGAAGGTCGAATGATGTGGAAGGACTTAAAACCTTGCCCAAATGCGGATACTTTTTCGACCATAGTTTCAGCGCAAAGAAAGCTTCGCCTTCATTAAAGCCACTGTCATAAGTCATAAAAGGTTGTATTGTGATGATGCCGTTTTTGTCCCGCTCCATCCTCAACTCGTCATGGCGAAGCGAAAAACGGTGAAATTCCTCACGGGTCATTTGGCCTTTGAAAACCACGGGGCCACGCCGGAGAAGCGTAGTCAAAGGGCTTTCTATTTTATGCGTTACAGTCATAATTTTAGATTGATTGGCAGTGCAAGTTAAGCATTCTTTAAAAACAAGGAGGCGTTATTTGCCGGGCGGCTGGCCCGAAGCACGATGAAGTTCTGAATAATCAATCCGTCGTTTGCCGTCCCCTTTCTCCAGTTTTTTCACCACGTAACCTTTCGGGTAGTAAAACCGCTCCCGCACCTGGTTGTCCATCAGGTAAGAAGCCTTGTAGCCCCGGTAAGTGCCCCAAAATTGGTGGAGGCGGAACATGAAAACGCTCCAGAATTCTTTTAAAAAAATACCGTCATGGAGGGCCTGCTGCCAGTCGCTGCGGCAGTTTTTCCAGAGCAGGGTCAGGAAGGTATGCAGGTTGAAGGATTCGTTTTTCATAATGAGGCGCAGGGCGATGGCCTCGCGGCGGTAGCGGTTGAAGACATTTTCCCAGCGCTCTTCGTGGACGTGGATGATGGTTGCTTCGGATTGGTAGGCGATGCGGTAGCCTTTTTCAAGGATTTTCTTGGCCCAATCGAGGTCTTCGAGGCCGGTGAGGGTTTCGTCGTAGGGCTGCTCCAGCCAGAGACTGCGGCGGATGGCACAGTTGGCGTTGTTGCAAAAAGGGTGCGGCTGGTTCATGGTACTTTCTTCGGGGAACCACTTGGCGAAAATTTGGTGCTCGGAGTATTTGTTGCGGAGGTCGCCGCGCTGCTGACCATATACTAAACCGATGCGCTCGTCCTGCTCAAACGGCTTTATCATCAGGGCCAGCCAGTCGTTATACAGGGGGTACACATGGGCGCTGGCGAAGAGCAAAATATCTCCTTTTGCCGCCTCGCATCCCGCGTTCAGTGCGTGGCCGAATGAAAAATCCTGCGGCCGGATGGGCACTATCTTCACCGGGAAATTGGTGGCAATGCTCACGGTAGCATCCGTCGAGCCGCTGTCCACTACGATGATTTCCACGTCTTTCACGCGCTGCTCCAGGATGCCGGCAAGCAGGCGCCCGATGTGCTTTTCTTCGTTGAAACAGCGGATGATGATGGAGAGGGTCATGGTGGTGGATTGGTGGATTGGTGAATTGGTGGATTGCGAGCCTATCAATAAAGTGTAGTTGAATTCAAGCCTCCCTGCCTCCCCTCAGAAGGGAGGGGAGTAAACACCTACGGCCACTTTAGCGGTTGACAACATGAATTGGTGAATTGGGGCTATTCCAGCCTTGTGGCAAAAATGGTGGAATGAATGTGCCACTCCGTGCCCATCCGGTAAGGCTCGACGACGTTTTTATCCCTATTCACCCAACGCAGGGTGAAGCCTTTTTCCAGAAGCCAGCCAGCCAGCTCATCGGGGTTACGGCCGGGTGAGGGGTGCACCTCGATAATCCAGCTATGCACGCCCGGCAGTTCCTCCAAAGCCTGCGGCAACATCACGAATTCGTGGCCCTCGATGTCGAGTTTCACCACCGTGGCATCGGGCATCAGGGTGCTCAGTTTTTTCCCTTTTACCACCAATGCGCCCCGGTCGGAGATGAAGCCGTTGGACTGGTTGGAAAAACGAATGTCCCCTTCCTCAGTGGTGACGGCGCATTGCTCGATGCGGCCGTCAAGGCCGTTGAGCAGGAGGTTGAGTTCCGTCAGCACGCAGTTCATCGGCATGGGGTCCACGGCGAGCAGTTTGCCTTTGTTTTTGGCGCCAGCGCCAAAAACCACCGAGTATTGCCCGTGGTGCGCCCCGCAGTCGGCGATGTGCTCGCCTTCGAGGGGGATGTTTTGGAGTACCCACTCGTATTCGAGCAGAGCGTAGGGTTTGAGGGGGTCGTACCATTCCTGCGCCTGCCGGGTACCATAGAAAAATTGAGCGTCTATGCCGCTGATGCCCAGTTTTTTTTTGTAAGGCTGAAAATCAAAATACCGGCGGTTTATTTTTTTAAAAACCTTTTGAAAAATGCTCATGCGGTTTGGATTTTTCCATGTTTTGCGGTGATAGCCGCCAAAAGATTCCAGTCAGCCTCTTTTACAGCCAGGATATTTCCCCACGAATTTTCGGTATTGGCCATGCGGGGGTCGGTGACGAACCGCCACCATTTATGGCCCCTGCCGTAGTCTTCGAGCGGATGCCACTCTGAAATAAGGATTTTGTATCCGTTGTCAGTTAGCAGGGCAGCTTGTGCCAGCAAGTCGTAGCCCAGCGCTTTTGTTTTAAAATTGTCATATTCACAGACGATGATCCGCGGGTGAGGTTGTGTCCAGTCGAAGCCCCGCAACACCGGCAGGTCGAAGCCTTCGGTGTCGGTTTTGAGGAAGCTGATGTGGCGGATGTCATTTGCTTTGCAATAAAGGGCCAGCGTGGTCACCTGTACTTTCGCAACCTCTTCGTGGGAGGCGTGGAAATGCACCAGACTGCTGATGCCCGTGGAGACTTTGCTGGAGAAAAAGGCCATGCCGGCTTCCTCCTTATCGCCGAGGGCCACCGGCTCCACCGTCACTTTGGGGAACTTCCCGACCATCTCCCGCAGATGGGCCAGGTTGGCGGGGTCGGGTTCGAAAGCAAAAACGCGCCAGCCCTGGTGGGCGAATGGCTCCAGCGAGCTGCCCACGTGGGCGCCCACGTCTATCATCACCCGGTGCTCGTCGCCCTGAAAGAGCAGCTTCCGGGCCATGTCCACTTCGTCAATCATCCCCGGGTTCTTGAAGTAGTACCACTTTTTTTGCCAGGAGGCGGGTATGTATTTGAGGAGTAAATTTTTCATCCAATGGCGTTTTTTAAAAAAAAAGTCAGGCCGTTAGTTTGCAAAGTATCTGGTCGCTGCGGCTTTCCATCCAATCAATTTTAAAATTGCGGTCGAGGACGAAACGGAAAATTTCGGTGACGTTGGTGTCGAAGGCGGGCAGGAATTTGGGGTGGATTTCCAGGATAATCAGCCGGGGTTTATCTGCTCCCGAAAGTAAGTTTGACATGCCTTTCAGTGCGAGCATTTCAGCGCCTTCGATGTCAATCTTCATCACATTGGGCGGGGGGATTTCGCCGGTTTGGAGCAAGCCGTCCACCGTCACGATTTTTACCGGGATGGAGCTTTGGATGCCGTTCACTTGCCGGAGGCTTGGCGACCAGCCGTTGGAGCCTTGCGTAAAAAGTTGCATTTCACCCGCCGAGTCGGCAACGGCACAAGGGATGATTTTGAAACCCTCCACTTTGTTGAGCAGGAAGTTGCCGCGCAGGCTGGCCGCGTTTTCCGGGTCGGGTTCAAAGCTGATGACGCGGCCGGGCTTTATCTTCATGCCCACCGGAATGGAAATGGCGCCCACCGAAGCGCCGATGTCGTAAAAAATATCCCCTTCTTTCGACAAGGTAAGTGCGTCGAGGATGAGCGCTTTTTCCCAACCCCAGTTTTGCAGCCGGAAGCGCTCCACCGGGTTGTTGATATGAAACTGCACCTTTTGCCCGCCGACCTTAAAATTGTGGTGCGTATGGATGTAGGGGTAAGAATGGAATTTGCCAAATATCTTTTCGAGTCGCTTGCGCATGTACTGCCATTTTGTATTGCCGCTTAAATGCCGGAATTTCGTGCGCTTTCCCTGGCGTTTTTCAGCGGGCAGGCAAAGTTACAAAAGAGAATGGCAATGATGAATGAAGGCGATGGACTGAATAGGGCGTTTTTCAAAAGCAAATCATGGGCGTAGTCAAAAGACAGGGAATCAAGCAGAGCGTCGTAACGTATGTGGGGATGATGGTAGGCGCCGTCAATCTGCTTGTCATTTATCCTGCTGCGTTTTCGATAGAGCAGATTGGCATTATCAATTTCGTCAGGGATACCGCCGTCGTGTTATCGCCTTTTCTTTTTTGGGGCGGTGCAGAGTTGATTGTGCGATATTTCCCGGTTTTTAAAAATAGCAAAAGGGGCCATAACGGCTACTTGTTTCTGCTGCACATCATCTTTGCGATTGGGGTCATTGCGCTATTGAGCCTCTATCTTATTTTCAATGAAAAGCTGCTGGCGTTTTACGGGCTGAAATCTGAGCTATTCAGAGAGTTCCTGCCTTTTGTGTTGCCGATGGCTTTACTGCTGACCCATGCTGCCATTTTTTCCAGTTATGCTTCCAATTTCCAACGCATCGTGGTGCCGAATATCTTCAACGAACTGGCGCCGAAACTGGGTCTTGGACTACTTGGGCTTTCTTATTTGCTGCATTTCCTTTTGTTCCGGGAGGTGTTTTGGGGGCAAATCATCATGTACGGCCTGATTCTCCTGGCTCAAATATGGTACGTCCGCCACCTGGGCGAGTTGCATTTCAGGCCTGACCTGAAATTCCCTTCCGGGCCATTGGTTAAAGACATGACGACTTTCGGGCTTTATGGCTTAGTGGGCAACTTGGGCAGCAGGCTGGGCGAGCGTATCAGCACTATTATGCTGGGCACCATTTCAACGCTCGGCAATACTGGTATTTACACGGTCGCTTTTTTTATCAGCGACAGCATTGATGCACCCCGGCGGGCTATTTCCCGCATCAGTTCGCCGCTGCTGGCCGACAAATGGGCGGCTGGCAAAATGGACGGAATAGAGGAGATTTATCAGAAGTCGTCCCTCAACCAGCTCATCGTCGGGCTGGCACTGTTGCTGGCAGTTTGGGTGTCGGTGGACGAGCTTTTTCAAATCATGCCCAACGGCGAAACCTTTGCAGCGGGGAAATACGTCATCCTGATTCTGGGCCTGGCAAGGGTGATTGACATGATGACCGGGCTGAACTCTGAAATCATCAGCTACTCCCGCTATTTCCGGGTCAATTTCTACCTGATAGTTTTTTTGGCTGTTTTCAATATCATCGCCAACCTGATTCTCATCCCCAAATATCAAATCAAGGGCGCTGCAATGGCCACTTTGATTTCGCTCTTTGTTTTCAATGCAGTCAAATTCAGCTTCCTAAAATGGAAATGGGGCCTCCAACCTTTTTCATGGCCTACTTTGTGGGTATTGCTGGCGGGGCTTGGAGCTTATTTCATAACATCCTTGCTGCCATCAATTGGGCATCCACTCCTTTCGATCTTGATAAAATCAACCCTGGTGCTGGTTTTGTTCGGGGCTGCGGTCTTGTATTTCGGCCTGTCGGATGATGTTACGCAGCTTGTCAGGTCGGGAGTTGAGCGGCTTAATAAATTCAGAAGAAATTAGCGGGACTTATTCCATTTTAAAAAACAAAAATTCCATGCTTGGAAAAATATCGAGGCTACTTCAGCTTTTCAAAATGTACGGCACAGGGGCTTTCCGGCTCATCTTTAACCCTTTGCTGGGCAAGCAGACCTGGCTGATGTATGAAGGTGAAAAAATCTGGCTCAACTTCGACCAATCCACCTATTACCACCTCCTTCATTCAATGGATAAGCTGAAAAAGTTGGTGGAGGCTATACCTGCTATTTCCGAGGGGGTCATCATTGATGGGGGCGCTAACCACGGCATTTTCTCCCTGCTTGCTGCCCGGCGGTTTCCTGAAAAAAAGATTTATGCCGTCGAGCCTTACGGGAAAGTCCTTCCTTTTTTAAAGAAAAACGTACAAGGCAAAAAGGTAAAAATCATCGAAAAAGCATTGGCGGGGGAAGACGGGGAAGTTGCGTTTTTTACCTCCGAAGTTTCTGACCAAATGGGTTCTGTGATTCGGGAAAACGTCTGGGAATTTCTCAGCGAAGGAGACACCATCCGGGAAGAAAGGATACCTGCTATTTCGCTCCCGGCACTCGTACAGCAAGAAGGTATCACAAAAATAGCCGCCATAAAATTAGACGTTCAGGGAGCTG
>SCUG01000612.1 GCA_004297645.1 Saprospiraceae bacterium
AATCGAATAGTGGTATATCAAGGGTTCGTGAAAATTCGTGGCTGACCTCCCTAACACTGGCGAAGCCAGCACCAAATTTTTCTGCCAAAAAAAGCACGAATTTCAGAGGTTAGCGCCTAAAGCCCTATCCTGTAGCTGAATTTGACGAGAAAGATATTGTATGGTTTCTCTGAAAAAAGGTCCCCTAAGTCATTGGTGACATCGAGGTTGCCGGAAGAGTTGAAGCCGCTGCGGGTTTGGTTCCAGACGAGATAAACCGATGAGCCGGGGCTGTATTCCCACCGCACCACGAAGTTGGACAAAAACTCCTGGACGTTGAAATCCTGGTTGCCGAAGTCGTAGTCCACGACGCCGTCCCGGTTTTCGTCAATCCTGATTTCGTCATTGATGAATGCTTTCTGGTCATCTGAAAAGGTTACAAATCGCTCCTCATAGCTCGAAGCCATGGGCGCGGAAATGTATTTAAAGTCGCGGAATTTGCCCGTGGCTACGAATGGCTGTCCCCAATATTGCAGCGTCAGGTCGGGCGTGATGTTCAGGCTGATTCTTAGAGAAGCGCTGATGGTTTTGAAGTCTATACTTCCGAAAAGATACCTGTCTTTATTTTCAAAACTTCTCAACGTCAGGTACTGCAATTCATCGAAAGAAAAACTATAACCTGGATAAACCGAGAGTGAAAGAGGATTTATAGGCTTGAAGGTTACCCCCCCCTCTATGTTCCAGTTATTGGAGCTTCCTTCAAATCCGCGGTTGATGCTGGCAAAGGCGTTGAAATTTATCTTTTTGCGCTCGTCGGTATTCACGTAGATGCGGGCGTTGGCGTTGCCGGGTACCTTCATCCGGGGGCCGCCCCTGAGCATCGTATTGGACACGCCATTGAGGTTGAGGGAAGTGCCGCCACCTACGTACCAGAAATTTTTGAAGCCAATGTTGAAATTGCTTTCAATGCCGTCCCCTAAGTGATTCCCGCCAAAATCCCAGGTGGAAAAATAGTCGCCGCTGATGCTGAAGTTTCTATAAAAACTTTTGGGTTCCCAAACGCGATATTGGCCCCAAACCAGCGAGAACAATTGGTCGGCCTGCCGCAGGAACCCGATGTCGTTTAGTTCAAACCCCGGCGTTTTCCAGAGCATTACGGCGAGGGCGGTCCAATGGCCCTTTTGTCTTGCCAATTGCATGCGGCCCCCGGAGCCAAAAAGCGAAGTGCGCGTGGTGTCGTAATTGACGTAATCATTGCCGGGTCTTTGAAAATATCTGGCAGAGGATGTTTGAGTTGCTTCGATGGCTCGTGCCGTACCACTCACTTCGCTGAATGCCGCATTGACATTAAACGACCAGGCCTTTTCCTTCCAGTATTTTGTAAAATCGAGGCCTCCGGTGTAAGCTGACTTGTGGAAATCATCTTTGGTATTTTCTTCAAGGTCACGATTGGTTCCGGTTACCATGCCTCCGATGATGGTGTTGCCTTGGTTGAAATCCTTTTGCACCCGCCCGACAAAGTAATTCGTGAGGGGTTCAACGGTTTCCATCTTCCGGTTTCCGTCGTTGTCAATTTCAGCCATTTCTTTGGCGGTGACACTTTCGATAAACCCAAGGGAAAGGCCATTGCTGGTTTTGCCAGTCAGCTTCGAAGCGCCCAATATAGTCGTGAACTGAGGGATTTTAGCGTATTCATTTGATGCAAGGTCAGGGTACAGAGATGGCCTGCGGCCAATGCGCCGGGAATAAAACAGGTTGTCATTGCCCACCCCGCCGTCGCCGATGCCGATGCCAAAAGTGGTGATGTTGGCACCCTCGATGAAGAAGGGGCGCTTTTCCTGGAAAAAGGTTTCATAAGCTGACAGGTTGACCTCGGAGGGGTCGGCCTCCACCTGGCCGAAGTCGGGGTTGATGGACAGGTCGAGCGTGAGGTTGCTGGTGACGCCAATTTTGGCATCAACACCGGCAGTTAGATTGGCGTCCTTGCCATCGGCAAACGGGTTGCCAGTCCCGGCTTCATAGCGTTCTGCCTTTGCCACACCATACGGGGTGATGTCAAAAATCTTTTTGGGCCGGATGGATTCCACCCCCGGCATTTCACCAAACCGATGCACAAAGCCCGGAGAATCTTTGGAGATATGTTGCCAGAAATCCAGCTCGTCTTTCCGGAAAATCTGCCGCAAGACTTCCAGCCCCCATACGCTGTTGGCGTTTTCGCCAAACCGCAATTGGCTGAAGGGGATTTTCATTTCAGCTACCCAGCCCTCCTGGTTGATACTCACTTTCACCCACCAGTTCGGGTCCCAGGACTCATCTTCGTTCTCGCCGTTTTCGGTCAGCATTTGGTCGAACTTTACGCCACCGGCACTAACGGAAAACATGAAAGCCGTGCGCTGGTCGTGGTAGCTGTCAATGGCCACGCCGACCATATCCCCGTCAATTTGGTCGCGGCGGGTCAAGCGCCTGATGATGCTGTCGGGGCTGGTGTCGTAGGCTTTAAAAGCGACATAGAGATTGTCGTCGTCAAATACAATATTGAATTCCGTTTTTTGAGAAACTGGGTCGCCATTGAAGGGTTCGTGTTGGATGAAATCTCCCGTCCAGGCGTTTTGCTGCCAGGCTGCATCATCGAGTATTCCGTCAATCTCCGGCGCCTTCGTGATGGCCAATGCTTTGTACGATTTCTTTTCAGCGTATTGCGCTGCTGCCGGGGAGCTACCTAACAGGGAAAGGCAAAGGATAAGAGCCGCAAAGACCAAAGCTTGTTTCATAACAGTTGGTGGTTTTTTTTTGAAAAACAAGAACTTAATGAAAGACGAATGTAAATGCGACCGGTTGCAAATTTGTCCGGCCTTTCGACGAAAAGGGGTTGTTTTTGGAGCACGGGTGGTCAATCAAGCTGTACAACTATTCAGACCTTTGTAAAAGCGCGCGCGTTACCAAACCGCATTCCCCTGGTGCGCCACGGCCACGCCGGCTCAATACCAAGCTGCATCAGGTACTTCTATTTCCTCCCTAAAAAGAATTTCTATTTTTAATCGGCCGCAGGCTAAAACTTCCCGAAGAACGCTGAAAACGCCAAAATTCCTTAAATTAGCCTTTGCCTTACCGAGTGACCAGGTTTCCACATTTTTCATCAAAAAATAAAACTTGAACAGACATGAAACTGAACCGTAGAAAATTTATCGGTGCCGCCGGCGCAATGGCTGCCGGCGGAATGATTTTGCCAAATTGGGCATGCGCCAACAGACAAATAGGGGCCGGCAGCAATGCCGCTGATGCCACCGCCACCTCTAAAGGTACCCTTACGGCTTTCGGCCTCCAGCTTTACACCCTCCGCGACGATATGCCCAAAGACCCGAAAGGGGTGCTCAGGCAGGCCGCATCGTTCGGCTACAAACAAATCGAGGGGTACGAGGGCAATTTGGGCTTGTTTTGGGGCATGACCAACAAAGAGCTGAAAGCCTGGTGCGACGACCTCGGCCTCGACTTCGTGGCCAGCCATTGCAACGTCAAAGAAGATTTTGAGACTAAGGTGGCACAGGCCGCCGAAATCGGCATGAAGTACCTCGTGGTGCCGTGGATTGGCCCGCAAAAGAGCATGGATGACTGGAAAAAAATTGCCGATGGACTGAATGACTACGGCAGAACGGCACAAAAGAGCGGCCTACGCCTCGCCTACCACAACCACGGCTACTCCTTCACGGCAGTGGAAGGGCAAATCCCACAGGACTTTCTTCTGCAAAATACCGACCCGGCTCTCGTTGATTTTGAAATGGACATTTACTGGGTGGTCACAGGTGGCGCCGACCCGCTTACTTATCTGCAAAAATACCCCAACCGCTTCCGGCTGTGCCACATCAAAGACCGCCAAAAAAACGCACCGGCAGAGGAAGGGAATGCAAGCTGCGACCTCGGCACCGGCTCTCTCGATTTTGCCAAAATACTGAAAGTAGCGCGGGATAACGGCATGCAATACTACATCGTGGAGCAGGAGAAATACGACAATTCCACCCCGCTTAAAAGCGCCGGTGTGGACGCAGAGTATTTGAAGAAATTAGTGTTCGCCTGAAGTGAAGAAACTGAAATTTTACGGTGGCCGGGAAGCTTATTTTTTGCGAAAAGCCATCCGGCTACCCTCTTCACCATGTCTCTCCAACGATGCCGAGATGGAGCATCCTGCCTCCTGTTTGGTTGACAGGGTTTACCTCCTTTCCAATGACAATGCCGTCCTCCGGAGCGTAGTATTCTTTTCTTAAATCGCCGAATACATCCTTGATGCGGGCTATGGGCTGGTCCTTTTTTACCATGGTGGCTACATCGGGTAGTACGGTCAGCAAACCACCGTGCCTGGTATAAATCCATTTGGAATCTTTGCAAAGAATAGGTTGGACATCCGGCTGCTCGATTACACTTTTTATCATGCCAAGGTAATGCAAAAGGTTGTGGATGCCCGTTAAGCCATCCCTTATCATGCCTCTTTGGAAGGCATAAGGGTTGCCCACTTCTAAGGTTATGGCGTGTATGCCCAGCGCATGGGCGGCCCCTCGCAATGTACCGTCGGAGGGGGGGTTGTGCAAAATGATTTGCGGATTTTGAAGGGTAGCCATCATTTGAGTGACCGGGTTTTGCATATCGGCCCTGATGTAGTACGAGTTGATGCGGCCGAAGCTGGCGGTGTGCAGGTCAATGAGGTAGTTGAAGTGTTTCACCACCCTGTCCATCAGCCGCCATGCATAGATGCTGCTTACGTTTCCATATTCCTGGCCGGGCATAATGTGATTGAGGTCGGTACCATCTATAAACCTGCGGGTGCGCCGCACTAAAGAGGGGACATTTACAATTGGCACCCCAACGATGGTGCCTTTTAAATTATTCACGTTAATTTCCTTAAAAATCCGCTGGATGACGGGTATCCCATTCAGTTCGTTGCCATGCACAGCGGCGGTAAGTCCGAGCACCTCACCCGGTTGGTTTCCCTTTGCGATAATAACGGGCAGATAAACAGGCAGACCCATTCCGTCGGAAACGATGTGCAGGTAAAAGCGCTGAATGGTGCAGGCGGGTATGTCGTTTAGCGGTAGCGTCGTGATGACGGGAACTTTCTTCTCTGATTCGTGTGGTTGGGTCATTTTGTATAATGTTGTCGTGCGATGGAAATGGTATTTTCCAACGGGTTCATAAAGAAGTGGACCAACGGCCAGAACTATTCATCCCGCAAGTTTTGCTGGATATGGTTCCAAAGCAGACCGGCAGCCTGCCGTACGACGGGCCTGCCGCTGTACTCTTGAATTTTGGGTAAGCCGCCAATGCTCGTGGTATTGATTTCGGAGAGCGTTCGTCTGCCGTCGTCACCGGTTAAGGTGTCGATGCCATAGAACAGGATGCCTTCTTTTTCCAGCACGGGATGAATGCGCTGGATAATGGAGCGCTCGTCTTCGTCCACTTCTGCACCAAATGAATGGCCGCCCATCGCTACATTGCATATCCAGCTATTGCCGGCGGGCTTTCTGAGGGCTGCGCCCAAAATTTCGCCGCAGCAAACCACGATGCGTTTGTCGCCTTCACCTACGTTCCGCAGGAATTTGACACCGAGATAATCGAAATCATTTTCGCCCAATTCCTGCGCGAATTGCGCGAAACTGATACTGCCACCTTCTGCCCGTTGGACCACCTCGTCCTCAATTTTCACGATGCCCGCCCCGCCGTAGCTTTTCACCGGTTTCAACACAATAGGGAAACGGGCTTTGAAAGCCAGAATGTCTTCGAGTGTGGTACATCGTTTCATCGGGGGGCATATATCCGGGAAGTTCAACAAAAATACCTTTGAGCCAGTTGTGTCAATTCCCCCCGGCGAATTGATGAAAAGCAGGCCGGGGAAGCTTTTCACAAGAAAGACCCAAAACGGCGAAGGAATGGGGTGGGGCAGCCGCAACAGCACTGCATCGTAATTCCGAAGGCCGGCCCTTCTTTGATTTTTCTTAAAAAATACACCCTCTGGGTGAAAACTAAAATCTGGGTTGACGGGGCTGACGGTGATGCTGCTCTTCACGTATTTATGAAAAAACAGAAAGTTGCTTTCTATGCCCCGGCTTGCCACATCAATACCTGCGCAATGGGGATTCTTCAACATCTCCTGAAGCAAAGGATAAAGCGTATTCTCTTCGGAATGCCCGCTGTGGTCGGTGAGAGCAAGAAGTTTGAATTGTCGCACTTGAATGAGGCTTGCGGGGCGGAAGCATTTTTTCAATGAAATACGTGCCGCCTCTGTTTAGAGCTTATTGGAGAATCTCATGTATTAGTCCGGGGTCGTCGTTTAGCTGTTGAAAATATTTCATCCGGAACCGTCCCTCCTTGTTCATCAGTTCCTGCGCCATCTTGTCTATGGCAATCATAGCCAAGACCGTCTGAATAAAAGCTTCGATGAGGTCGTCTATCCCCACGCCGAGGCGGTTAAAATCCCGGCGGTCCATCAGAACTAAACGGTTGGTATCCGAATCCCAGGTGCCGTCGGGATTTTTGAAGGAAAGGTTGGTGCCGAGCATTGGCCAACTGTTGCTATGCGCATCGAGTACACTTGTCAAAGGTTTTTCTGCCCGCCGGGCATAGACGCACAAGGGCCGGATACCTTCTGCGGTGGCACTTACCATCATACGAAGGTCGGCAACGAAGGTCTGTCCTGCTTTGTTAGGGATGGTGCCCACATGGTACAATTTACCCGACGAAGTGGTAGAACTCCAGTTGTAATTTCCTATCAGGCTTTGCACGATGAAGCGGTCGTATTCAAATTCAAGTTTCATAAAATCATCCAACTCCTGGCGGGTGACAATGGTATAAACTCCCTGTCCGGCATTGCTGTATGGCACTTTTACAACGGCCTGGCCTCTCATGCTTTTCACGATGCCGGGAATTTCTTTTTTCATCACGTCGCGATAGGTGACTGGGGTAATGATTCTAAGGCCGCTGTCTTTTAGTTGTGCATTAAACAGTTCGTAAGCCTTGGCAGCCAGCATTTTGTTGCGGCCACCGGCAAGACAGGCTACTGTTGGATTCAGAATGCGTGTTTTGGTGTAGAGCGGGAGCCTGTTCCACGGCTTTTGTGTCAGATACCGGAAGGCTGCCCGAATGGGGTGCCATACCCCTGCTTCATCCCGCACTTCCATGATATCGGAGTGGAATCTTACTGCCGGGTTTTCATCGTCGGATTGGAAATTCACTAAAAATACAGGCTCAGCAAATACATCAGCCATCACCGCTGCATAACCGGAGGTTTCCATGTGGTTTTTGTCGTACACCACGGCCAATCCACCTTTCACATTGAGCCGCTTATTTTGGATGAATGGCTTGAACGTTTTCTCTATCAGCCATCGGTAGGTGCCTTGTTCCTGGTGGTCGTCGGTTAAAGGCATGGATTTTTGGCCACTGGGGCAGGAGTTGCTTTCGATAATCACCATTTGGCGCCGGCCATTGGCTGTGGTAGCATTTATCAGGTCGGCTCCGGCCCATAGGAAATACTTCGGTACGTAGTTTAATAGTTCTTTCAGATGGTCCGGTGTCACTATGGGGTTCAGATGGCTATAGCGTGTGATCACTCTTGCCTGGTCCAAATTGAGAAAGAAATTCACCATGGGATGAATCGTAGAGTTCAACGCTTTTGGATACCAGTGTTGGTGGGCCTCAAAGGAACCAGGGTAAATGCGTTGAGCAAATGACTTTGCTTTTGCAAGGTTTCTGGTCATGTTGGGTAGGTAAGGGAGTATGGAATATTT
>SCUG01000613.1 GCA_004297645.1 Saprospiraceae bacterium
CGTTTCAGCCACGAAAACGCATCCCGGCATTTTGCCGGGAAAAACCCTGCTGCACGAGCGTGAAACCATGCGCCAATTCCACCATACCGACGAGCAAATCTACTCCCCCTCCAGGGCCGCCTGCGACGACGCCAAACTGCCGCCCATACAGTTTCTGCTAAGAAAAAGGCCTGGCCGGGGCAAGGCTTGGCAATGCTGAGGAATGAGATGGAGGTGCGGGAATTGGAATGGTGGATGGTGGGTTTCGCTCACCTGCGGTGATTTTTTCAGGTTAGGTTAGGAAAATGGCGAAGCGATTTGTAGCTTCGGCACTCAATAAATTCCAAGATGACCATGTGCCACCGGCATGAAAACAAAATCTCCGAAGGCAAAAGTATTCTGCGCTGCAAATGGCTTCCCTGTTTCAAATTTCTTACTAAGTTCACCACCATTCATCGTACTAATACCCGTTGCAGCCAATACTCTTCAGTCATAGGCCAAAAGCCCTTCCTGGAAATGCAACTTGAGGTCATTTGCCAACGACTGGGGCTGCAACACTTTCGCCGCCTTGCCATAGCTGGCAAGCTTTCGGACCAAGTCAATATTTGGGATGATACGCAAATGGACGAGCAGCCTCTCTGGCGAATCTTCCAACACTTCATAAGGTTCAAAAAAAGGTGTCGTCAGGAAATACCTGCCCTGGATAGGGCTGAATGCAACAAGCACCTCCTCCACTACCCCGCCCGGCGGGATGGTGATGCCGTAGATATGCTTCCAATAAGTATCCGGGTTGTAGTCCTTTGGTTTATGGTGGAAATAGCCCATCTGCACGGGCGTGCCCACGATGCGTTCCAGCGGAAACGTGCGTATGAAACCCTCCGAGGGGTCGTGGGAAAAACCGCCCACGTACCAGCGGCGGTCGTAATGGCGCAGGAAGTAGGGGTCGAAAACGACCCGCTTGGGCGCCGTTGAATGGAAAGCCTGGTAGTCGAACTCCACCCGGTGGCAGCCTTCGATGGCCCGGAGAAAAAACGAAAGATGTACCCCGCCCTCGTAATGCGGGAGCGGGTCGAAATAAATCGCCTTTTCGGTGGCCTGGCGGTCCACCCAACGGCGAACGGAGCGCCTGATTTTCTCGAACACTTCGGGCAGTCTTTGAAAACCTTCGAGGTGGTTGACCTTCGCCAGCAACTCCACGGCCATGCGCAGGTGCAGCACGTCATCCGCCGAGAGCGGGATGTTGTCCGAAAAGTCGAACGCATCCGTGTAGCGGTAGCCACGTTGGGCAGCAACGTATTCCAGGGGGGCGCCCCTTTCTTTAAGTTGCCGGATGTCCTCCACCAATTGCCGCCGGCTGATGCCGAGCACATCCATCAGTTCCCGGGCAGTCACCACCGCCTGGCCGCCCTTGCGCAGGTTCAACAAATCGTTGATGCGCAACAATCGCTCGAAAGGCTTTTTATCTTTAGGCATACCTGAGAAAATTTTTTACAAAAATAATCACCTGCTGCGCAGAAAAACTGCACACCAGCACATTCATTTTTGCAACATCCCCAAGGGGTAATTAACCGTATCTTCATGCGACTTCAACTCACGCTAAATAATCGCCCCGGCAGCAAGCTGAGCCTCAACTACGCCTATGAGTTCAGCAGCGCCGTCTATAAAATCCTGTCGCTGGCAGACCCCGCCTTTTCAGCCTGGCTGCACGATGTGGGCTACCCGCTCGAAGGCAGGTGCTTCAGGCTGTTCGCCATCAGCAACCTGAGCTTCGGCGAGGGCTTCCGCATCCACCGGCACGACGGCACCGTGACGCTCGGCAGCCGCCAATACCTCACGCTTTCCTTTTTCGTGGACGAAGCGGTGGAAAAATTCGTGGCAGGCGTCTTCCGGGAGCAGCGCTTCGGCATTGGCACAAACGGCATGAAGCCGGTGGACTTTTACATTCAGAGCGTGGAGGTGGAGCAGCCCCTCCCGATAGCCATCGGGATCGGGCCGGTGATGCGCTTCCGCACCCTGTCGCCCATCGTCATCTCCCGCTACGTGGAAGGCAGCCGCTACGAGCAGTACATGTCGCCGGAAGAGCCGGGCTACGAGCGCCAGTTTTTCGACAACCTGCTGAACAAGTACGAGAGCGCCCGGCAGGCAGGTTTGGTGCCTGCCTTGCCTCCCGGCAGCGCCGAAATGAGGTTCCGGCTGCTCAGTCAGCCGAGGTCCCGGCTGGTGCGGATTAAACAAGGTTCGCCGGAGGAAACGCAGGTGCGGGGCTACGACTTCGAGTTTGAACTGGAGGGGCCGGCGGCATTGCTGCACTTCGGGTACGAGGCGGGGATGGGACTGGACAACCCGGTGTTCGGGTGCGTGGGGGTGGGGAGGTGAAAAAGGAAACGCCGCTTCGAAGCACTAAAAACCTACTTTTGTAAAAAATACTCGTCATGCTGACAAACGAAGAATTACAAGCGCTGATAGCTGCTCCAGAATCGGACAGGCTGGAAAAAACCGAATCCTTAAATAATACCGACAAGTTCTCCGAAGCAATTTGCGCCTTTGCCAACGACATGGCAGGACACAGGCAACCGGGCTATCTTTTGATTGGTGTGAAAGACTACGGGACCTTGGCAGGCAGCAAAATCAGCGACCAAACCCTGTTGACGCTGGCTGCAATGCGAACCAACGGAACTATTCTTCCGCAACCTGCCTTGACGGTAGAGCGGTACGCTTTATCTGGCGGAGAAATCGCCGTTGTCACCGTCCAGCCATCCACCTTGCCACCTGTGCGCTACAAAGGCAACATACATATTCGGGTGGGGCCCCGCAAAGCCATAGCCAACGAACAGGAAGAACGCATGCTGAATGAGAGGCGAGGGGCATTAGCTTTGAGTTTTGATGTACAACCGTGTCAAAACTTAGATAAAGAGTGTTCTGTTGACGACCTATCAATTCTTTTATTTGAAGCTTATCGGGTGGCGGCAGTCTCTTCCGAAGTAATAGCAGCTAGCCAAAGAAGCTTGCAGGAGCAGTTGACTTCATTGCGTTTTTTCAGCAAGAGATTTGATTGCCCTACCAATGCTGCTGTGATTTTGTTTGGCAAAGACCCTCGTTTTTTCTTACTTGGAAACTATGTACAATACCTACTTTTTCCAGGAACAAGTATAACTGATATTCCAATAAACCAATCTGAAATTGAAGGTGACCTTGCTTATATTATTCGAGAAATTGAACTGCGTATTCGAACTGTAAACACCACTGTACTCCGTCAAAAATCGGGTTGGCAGGAAGAATTAGTGCCAGATTACCCTGAATGGGCTATAAGAGAACTGCTACTCAATGCTCTGATGCACCGGGATTTTGCTTCCAACACGCCCGTGCGCTTTTATGTATTCACCGACCGCATCGAAATCGGCAACCCCGGTGGGTTGTACGGCGAAAGCAATCCTGAGAATTTTCCGAATGTTAACGCATACCGAAACCCAGTGATAGCCGAAGCCATGAAAATACTTGGTTTTGTCAATCGCTATGGCTATGGTGTACGCCGAGCAAAGGAATTACTCTTTCAAAATGGTAATCCTGAGCCTGTGTTTGAGTTTTCATCGGGCTATGTAAAAGTCACAATAGGAAAGAGGAGGGAGACAGTTCCTGAAAAACCAATTGAGCGTACAGGGTCAAACATTAATCCTGATTGGCTTTACCAACGTACCGGTGACCCCTTCGCAGACACCGGCGCATGGGCATTGGAAGTATTTCAAAAAGAACACCCGGGCGAAGACATCTTGAAATTGATAAATCGGCTTGCTCATATCTATGTCGATTATTGGGATGCCAAAATCCATCCTTTTTTTCTGAATTCGACCATTACCCAACCAGCCTTTAAAGGGGAAAAGAAAATCGAGGAGACGTTGAAGTATTTTAAAGGGCTGCTGGAAGAAACAGAAGAGAACAAAGAAGGCTATTGCAGAATTTTGGGACAAAAAACCAAGTTGTTCCCAGCTGGGCGGAACAACCACATCCTTTCGGGTTCAGGCACTTTTCTTAACTACCACCACGCTTTTGAGAAAGGCATCATGCTCTCCAAAGAAGTGCTAATTCGAATCTTTTTTGTTCCTCTTGGGTCAGTCTTTGTCGGCAACCGGGTAGCAGTTATTAACAGTAACAAGACGGAGATAGAAAAATGGTTCGTCAAAAGGATTGTTCAGGAGAATCTGAAAGTAATAGGGAGCGGCAATCCGGAAGGTGTTTTGAAGTCCCCGTATTCCAATCCAGCCAACGCTCTTTTCGAGTTTGTCAAAGAGTGCATCTATTCGCTTGACATCCCGGAAGATGACTCAGTAGAAGTAAGCCTTTACCATTTTACCAACTTCGGTGCTTCGCCTGAAATTTCACTTTACACCTTCTCAGCAAGGCTCTTTAAGTTTTACAGGAAAATCCTGAAAAGTGATTTCAAAGCAGACTGGCAACGCTTTATCCGAAGCTACTATCGCTCTAAGGAAGCAACCTATAAGGAGCAGGACGATGCTTTTGTCATCGAAAGCAAAAAAGAAGTCACTCCTGTCAGCGAAGAAACCGTCAAAGGCTTTTACAATTCCATTTATCTAAAGTTGCTGAATGACCAGGACATCCGCTCCAGCATGACTGCATGGTGTCACCGACAATACCTTCAACAGCGACCTTTTCAATTTTATCACATAGCATCCTTGTACCAAACCTTTTTAAAAGACATGAAAAAAGAAACTTTAGAAAAAATCGAGCGCATTGCCGACCTCGTCGTTGGCAACGACAAGCGCAACCGTTGGCTCAACCAATTGCGAAAAGTCCAGAGCGATTGGAAGTTCCGCAATTTCCTGATTGACATCATCGAAGACAATAACAGTAAGAACGGAAAAGAGCCAGTCATTACCTTGAAAGAGTATGTTGAATACTTTCAGGCTGATGGCGTGTACAGCCGGGAAATTAGGGACCTCATGCTGATTTCGATTTACGAAAAACTCTGCGACAAGGGCATTGTAGAAGAGTTAGACACTATGGAGGTGCCCGAAGAAACCGAATAAACTTTTAACCAATCATCTTAAAATCTTTTTCAAATGAAAAATCTGAAGACACAAGGCTTCATCCTGATTGACGTGGATGTAGTCGCCCTCAACAATGCCGGGAAAAGCGAAACCACCCAAGCTGAAAACGGCGTAGCCACCAAGAAAATCCGTAAAAACGGACGCTCTTACACCTACGTTTCCGGGCAGGCGTGGCGGTTCTGGTGGCGCAACACCCTGCAAAAGCAATTCGGCTGGGAGCTTTCCCCGGTCATCCGTGCAGAAAAGGTTGCGTTCACTTCTGCAAACCCCATGAAGCATCCTGACGACGATATTTTCGGCTACATGAAAGCAGCAAAAGATGTCAGATTAGATGCTGATGGCAAACCTGTTTTGGACAGCAAGGGCAAAGAAGTGAAAGACGATGTGACCGTGACCCGTGTCTCTCCTTTGAAAAACTCGGCGATTATTTCCGTGACAGCGACTTCGACGGTTGAGAATTTTTCCGTCATGGCAAGGCAAGACGGCGACCCCGTTCCATACACAAAGGAGGAATACAGCGCCATTATGAAAGGCATGTTTTCCCTTGATTTGGAACAACTCGGCACATTTGCCACTTACAACAAGACTGGTTTTAAAAACCTTTCGCAGAGCCTGCGGGACGAGGCTATTAAATCCGGTGCAACTCAAATACCCGACCCACATCTGGTGGATGCCAAAGGAGAACCGCATCAACTCATCCGGCTGGATAATGAAATCCGCAAAACACGGGCTGCCGAAACCATTCAAGCCTTGAAACTCATCTCCGGCGGTGCCATGCAAACCAACAACATGGCTGATGTAACGCCCAAATTCATCGTATTGGCGACTACCACATCGGGCAATCATCCTTTTTCCCATATCGTAACAACAAGAGGTGAGCGGGACGAACATTTTGTCCTCAATCACGCAGGTTTGGCGGAAGTGCTGACCGAGTACAAAGACCAAATCCTGGGCAAGGTTTTCATAGGTGTGCGCAGTGGGTTCCTGAGCGAATACGACTTGGGGGAATTGAAAAAAGCCATGGAACCATTCGCCCATGTTGAAATCAAAACGGTCAATGAAGCCATTGACCAATATGCCGAACAACTAAAAGGTCAAATACAATGAATGTGATTCGGGTGGACATATCATCCTGGACGGCATCTTTTCGATACCCGAACCTTATAAGCGGCATCCAACCAACGCTTGAAGTGCCGCCTTTGAGCACGGTCGTAGGCTTGATGAATGCAGCGGCAGGCAGGTATTTGAAGGATGAAACCATACAGATTGGCTACTACTTCGAGTATGCCGCCAAAGGGGTTGACCTTGAAACCATTTATCAGATAGACAGCGGCAGCAAAGGACAACCTACGAACAACGCCAATTCAAACATCATGCGCCGGGAGTTTTTGTTTGAAGCGAAGTTGTCGCTTTACCTGCCGGAACTAACCCATGCGGTGTTGTTCGGGCAACCGTTTTATCCCTTGCTACTTGGGCGGTCGGGCGACTTGGCAACGGTGGAAAGCATCGAAGAAGTTGAGTTGAGCGAGCAACCAAATGCCTCGAAGATTCGGGGACAGGTCATTCCATTTACAGGAAATTTTCTTCCTGGCACCTTGCAGGCATTGCCGAAGTATTTTACCGAAGGTTTGCCCAGGAAGAATATCGGGACGGAACCGTATTCGGTCGTACGGTTCAACATGCCTGATTTTACTACCAGGTTGACCGCTTACCGGGACGATTCACAAGGCAAATCGGGTGTGGACATTTATTTTCACCAACTCAACCTTTCAGGATTGCCCTGATGTGTTGCTCAAAATCTTAATTCAAAAAACATAACCATGGCTGAGGAACACAACAAAATCATCCTTTTTCAGGAAAAGCAAATTCGCCGTGTCTTGCACAAGGAAGAATGGTGGTTTTCCATCGTTGATATAATAGAGGCATTGACGGAAAGCCCACAACCAAGCAGATATTGGAACGAATTGCGAGCCAAGATGCAATCAGAGAGCGGTAATTCCCAACTTTTCGCAAATACCGAAAAGTTGAAAATGAGGTCGCAGGATGGGAAAATGAGGGCAACAGAGGCAGCGAATACGGAGAGTATGTTCCGTATTATCCAGTCCATCCCGTCTCCCAAAGCCGAGCCGTTCAAACTTTGGCTTGCGCAAGTGGGCTATGAGCGCATCCAGGAAATCGAGAACCCGGAACTGGCGGCGCAAAGGTCAAGGCAATATTATAAGGACCTTGGTTACAACGACGAATGGATTGAACGCCGGGTGCAATCCATCGAAATCAGGGAACAACTGACTGACGAATGGAAAAACCGGGGCGTGAGGCAAGGCGCAGAATATGCCATCCTCACGGCGGAGATTTCGAGGGCAACCTTCGGTTTGGCGCCTTCCGAATACATGGAACTTAAAGGGTTGAAACGGGAAAACCTACGGGACCACATGACGAACCTCGAACTGATTTTTACCATGCTCGGCGAGGAACAGACCAAGGTGGAAGCCGTCAAGCGGGATGCGCAGGGTTTCCCGGAGAACAAGAAAGCTGCCATCGAAGGTGGTAGTGCCGCAGGCGATGCGCTGGAAGCATTTGAAAAACGCACGGGTGATAAAGTGGTAACGGACAGAAACTTCAAGCAACAAATAGCAAATGCCAAAAAGCAGAAAAAACTGTCCGGCAAAAAGAAACTGGAATGAGCAATCCAATAACCGAACTGCTTGCAAAATCTGACCCGCAGAGGACGCTTCAAGAGCACATTGAGGATGGGTTGCGCATCTTGGTTTGCTTGCAAAAATGCTTTCCAAAAACGCCAGAAGTCGCCAATGTTGCTCCGTTTTGGGAGTGGTTGCGCCTTTGTGTGGTCTTTCACGATTTGGGCAAGGGGCATGGTGAATTTCAAAAAGTGCTTCGTGGAGAGCCAAGCAAGTGGAAGTTTCAACGCCACGAACTTTTTTCACTGCCTTTTGTCCGGACGCTCCCGCTCGAATCGGAAGTTAGGAAATTGATAGAGCGGGTGGTTGCCGGACATCACAAGAATATTCGGAAACTGAACAGCCATGTACGGGACGAGTATGAAGAACCTGGCGACTTTGAAAAGGAATTTGCAAAGGTAGATGTTGCCAAAGTTTTGAAAGTGATTGCTGCCTTCGGTAATTTTTCAATGGAGGAAGTTAAAGTGCTTCACCCTAGGGAAATCACGTCCAAATACATGGCGGAACTCAACAATGACTGCATTTCCAGCAGCCATCAATTGCTTTTGATGACGGGCGCATTTCAACAATGCGACCATCTTTCCTCAGCTTTCGTGGAGAGTATTGAAATATTGCCGTTAGATAAGTTTACTTTTTTGGACAAAAAACAACTCGACCTGCAAGCCAAAGGCAATGACTTTTATAGCCATCAAAAGAAAGCAGCGATAGAAGATAGACCTGTCATTGTGACTGCGCCTACCGGGGCGGGAAAAACGGAAACTGCTTTGCTTTGGCTGCGCAATCAAATGGAAAAGTATGGTCAGGGACGGGTGTTTTATGTGCTGCCATTTACTGCTTCCATCAACGCCATGTGGCGGCGGCTTGGCAGCAGTGACGAGGGTTTCGGCGCTGAAAACGTCGGAATGTTGCACGGCAACCTCGACGCTGTGTTGTATGACCAATTGCTCGGTGAAACAGGGAATTTGCAACGCACCATTGAGGAAGTTAAAAGGATAAGGAATACATTCAAATCCCTGCAAACTCCTTTGAAAGTGGTGACGCCGTTTCAATTACTGAAGCATATCTTCGGGTTAAAGGGTTTTGAAAAAGGCATTTTCGAGATGACGGGCGGCTACTTCATTTTCGATGAAATCCATGCTTACGACCCTGCCGTTTTTGCTCAAATAATCGTGCTGCTGGAGTTCGCCATGCAAAAATTGGGTGTTCGTTCCCTGATTATGACGGCGACGCTGCCGACTTTTTTGAAAAAGGAAATTTGTAATGTGGCTGATTTTGCTGAGATTCAAGCTGACGACGAATTGTACCAACGGTTTCGGCGGCACCGGGTGGAAGTTTTGCCAGGCGAAATTACCGGAAGCCTCGACCGCATGGCTGTTGAGTTGAGGGCAGGAAAAAAAGTGCTGTCTGTATGCAACACGGTGTTGCGAGCGCAGGAAGTTTTTGATTTTTTGAAACAGGTTGCAGGCGATGATTCGATTTTGTTGCACGGCGCTTTCAATGGGGAAGACCGAAGTGAAAAGGAGCGGCTTTTAAAAGAAAATCCCCCTCAGCTTTTGGTTGGAACGCAAGCCATCGAGGTCAGCCTCGACATTGATTACGATGTGATTTATACGGAACTCGCTCCGTTGGATGCGCTCTTGCAGCGTTTTGGTAGGGTGAACCGCCACCGGTTTTGGAACAATCCACCGTGCCTTTGCTATGTTTTTGAGGGTCGAAACAAAAAGGATAAGTTCATTTACAGCAATCAGGAAGTGATTGAAAACACGCTTTCGATTTTGCGAAAAATCGAAACTGAAAATGACGGTGTGATTGACGAGAAAGAGTTGCAGCACTACATGGACTTGGTTTATCCTGATTTCACCACCGAAGACCGAGAGAAATTTGACAACACTTATGGTTATTTGAAAAATGCAGTTGCACGCCTTGTCCCGATGGAAACTTCCAAGCAAACGGAGGAGGATTTTTATCGGCAATTTGATGGGGTGAAGATTGTGCCTTCGGAATTGCGGGAACGGTTTGTCAAGAGATTGGAAGCGTTTGATTTTATTGGAGCAGAACGATTGAAGGTCAGCATTCGGCGGACAGAGGTGGCGCGGTGGTTCACTTCGGGTATTTTAGACAAATATGAGGTTGCATTTTCACCACCCGGTAAGCCAAAAAAAAGTCCTGTCGAATTCAAATTTCTGGTTTTACGATTACCATATTCTAAAATTCTTGGGCTACAGAAAACTGCCGAACCTCTTTCTGTTAGCTTTTTGGACGAACAATTTGCCTAATTTCAAAACACACCACCATGCAAACCTACTTCCCCCATCTCCTCGCCACCGCCGCCGCCCATCCCCCGGCAGCCCCGCCCCTCTCGAAAACCCCTGCGACTACCCCGTCCCCGGCTACATCCTGGAATGGGAGCAAGCGAAGCCGGTGCGGTGCGGTCGCCAAACTTACCAAGTCTTCGAGACTTGGAAAGTTTTATCGGGGTAGGTTAGACTTTCCAAGTCTCGAAGACTTGGAAAGTTTACTACGGGACGGAAAATGAACGCCCCCGGAAGTATTGGAGCGATTTGAAAACGAAGTTTCTAAATGAAGGCTACGTTGAAGTGTCCGAAAAAATCGGACAGCTGAAACTCCCTGCACCCGACGGGAAAATGCGGGCGACGGACTGTGCCAACACGGAAACCCTGCTCCGCCTCATCCAGTCCATCCCCTCCCCCAAGGCAGAGCCGTTCAAACGTTGGCTCGCCCAGGCCGGCTACGAGCGCATACAGGAAATCGAAAACCCGGAATTGGCAGCACAACGGTCACGGCAATACTATAAGGATTTGGGCTACAACGATGAATGGATTGAGCGCCGGATGCAGTCCATCGAAATCAGGGAACAACTGACCGACGAATGGAAAAACCGGGATGTGAAGGAAGGGGCGGAATATGCCATCCTGACTGCTGAAATCTCGAAAGCAACTTTCGGACTGAAGCCCTCGGAATACATGAAATTGAAGGGCTTGCAGCGGGAAAACCTGCGTGACCACAACTTGTCCCGATTTTTCTGGGGATGACGAACCTCGAACTGATTTTCACCATGTTGGGCGAGGAACAGACGAAGGTAGAAGCCGTCAAAAGGGATGCAAAGGGATTTCCTGAAAACAAACATGCTGCCATCGAGGGCGGTCAGGCTGCCGGGGATGCCCGCAAGGCGTTTGAAAAACGCACGGGCGACAAGGTGGTGACCGGCAAGAATTTCAAACAGCAAATTGCGGAAGCAAAGAAGCATAAGAAACTGTCCGGCAAAAAGAAGCCGGAATGAGCAACTTGGCAGCCGAACTACCATTGGTCCAATTCAGGCATTTTGGACAAGGCCGCTTTCTGTCAGCTTTCTGGACGAACAATTTGGGTAAGCACTAAATTTTACAATCATGCAAACCTACCTCCCCCACCTCCTCGCCACCATCCGCCAAGCCCACTGCGAGCAGCCCCTCGTGGATTGCCGCATGGAAGGCGTCGAACCCACGCACACATTCAGCCACTACTGCGGCTTGACAAAAGAACAGTTTCCGCCACCAGAGCGGCTGACGGAGGCGTAGTTGGAAGAACTGTCGCTGGCTTTCCGCATCATGATGATTTCCTGGGAATTGGATGCGGAGTTGCCGGTGAAGCTGCCGCCGGACAGGATTTACGAACTGTTGGTGAGTGTGCTGGACAGGAAGGTGACAATTGGCATTCCGGGGATTGGGGTATTGGGGTTTTGTAATTTCGAGCCGGAAACCTGCCCGTTCGAACGGGAATTTTGTAGCTGCCGGGAGATGTTGAACGACCATCAACCTTTATCAAAATGAGCAAAATGGAAACCACCGACGCACAAAAAACTGCCCTGCTCCTCCACCTTTTCGGCGACCAAGAGGAAACCCTTCGCCTGCTCGCCCCCGATGGCTGGCTGAATAACCCGCTGCTGCGCCTGCGGCACCCGACGGCGGAGCAACAGTACCAGGAAGCGGTGCGCTTTCAGGAAAACTTATGCAGGCTTTTCAGGAAAAAAAAACCAGAACAGGAAGCGTCGCCACCGCCGCAACGGAGTGATTTTGAAGATGACCACCTGGATGACGTGCGCCCGCTGGACGAACTCCGGCGGCTGCTGGGCGACTGCACCTGGCTTGTCTTTTCCAACAACCACACGGTGACGGGGCCGGAGGGGGAGGAATACAACCTCGGCTCGTTCCGTGGGTCGGGCGGGTTTATCGCCGATTTTCTGAACGAGCATTATCCTTCGGAAAAGGAATCCTTCGACTACATGGACTTCTATTGTGCCGGGGCTTTTACGTTCGGTCGGGCCGATACGACGCCGGTGTTCGAGTTGCTTTTTCAAAGGCTGAAAGAGAAAGGCTGCGACTGGACTTATTCTTTCCCAAGAATCCACCTCGTTGACTTTTCGGGACTGAGGGAGGCGGATGAAAAAGAGAACCCGGCTGAGTACGACCCCGCCGCTGCCATGCAAAAGGAATTGGAACGGGCAGAAAAGCGCCGTGAATCGGAGCGCCTGAAAAGGGAATTGGACGAGGCTTACGAGCAGGCATTCGAAGAGGCAAAGTACCAGCCGCCGCCGCCGGAAGTGGCAGCTTACCGGAAGGTGTTCGGGCGGCTTCCGGAGGGGTTTCCGGGGAGTTAGTGCCTGGAGCACTTGGAGTGCTCCAGGCACTCGCGTTTCCCTCGCTGCCACCATTGGATTTTTTCATTTTTAAAACCGAATACTATGTCAAAACCACAAGTTCCTTACATCCCCGGGGAAATCTACCACGTCTTCAACCATGCGAACGGGTGGGAGTTGGTGTTCCGGGAGGAAGAAAATTTCCGTTATTTCCTCCAAAAGTATGGGGAAGCGATGCCACCGCTGTTGGAAACGCTGGCATATTGTCTGCTGCCCAACCACTTCCACTCGTTGGTCAGGGTACGCCCAAAGGAAACGCTGGCAGTCTTTTACCGGCAGAAGCACGGGCTTCCGCCTTTGTCGCCGGGCGATGCGAAGGGCTTGGCAGGGCCGGATTTCAATAAAATAGTCCGGCAGGAATTCGGTAACTTCCTGGGGGGCTATGCCAGGGCTTTCAATAACTGGCATGAACGGATGGGCAGCTTGTTTATGCAAAACACGAAACGCAAGTTAGTGGGCACGCCGCAGTATTTTAAAAACGTGATCCACTACATCCACTGCAATGCCATGCATCACGATTTCGTGGCATACCCGGAGGCTTGGCCTCACAGTTCCTATCACGCTTTCCTGTCGGACAAACCTACGAAACTGGCAAGGGAGCAGGG
The DNA here is from genome assembly GCA_004297645.1 of Saprospiraceae bacterium. Lineage (GTDB taxonomy): Bacteria > Bacteroidota > Bacteroidia > Chitinophagales > Saprospiraceae > UBA6168. The sequence continues at coordinate 13,043 of SCUG01000613.1, forward strand.
GCTGCAATGGTTCGGTGGCGTGGAGGCATTCGTTCAGTTTCATCAAAAACCACCGCTGCCGGGAATGGAGGAACTGCTGGAAGTTTAACGGTTGGGGAATTAGTGCCTGGAGCACTCCAAGTGCTCCAGGCACTCGTTAATAATGCCTTACATACTGAAATCATGACCATCACGGGCACTCAAATCTCTTACCTCCACACCTGCCGGCGCAAGCTCTGGCTCTTCTCCAACCAAATCCAGATGGAGCAGACTTCCGAAGTGGTGGCCGACGGCAAATTCATTGGCGACACTACCTACGAGCAGCGCCCGGGGAAATACATCCAGGTGGAACTGCCCGGCGTGAAGATTGATTTTTACGACGCCAAAGAGGGCGTGGTGCATGAGACGAAGCGCTCGGCCAAGATGGAGCAGGCGCACATTGCGCAGGTGAAATACTACCTCTACGTGCTGGAGCAGAACGGCATCGCCGCCAATTACGGCATCCTCGAATACCCGACGCAGCGGCACACGGAACGGGTGGATTTGACGGATGAGGACCGGGTGGCGATTGAGAGTTGGAAATTGGAAATCGAGGAAATCGTGGGGCGGGAGGCTTGCCCGCCAGTGATAAACAAACCGTTTTGCAAGCAGTGCTCGTACTTTGATTTCTGTTATGTGGGGGAGTAGTGAACCTGTACGCCGGACTTCTGCTCAAATGGGATGGACGTTGATTTCGGTGACGTTGGCGAAGTCTTTTATGTTGTGGGTAGCGATGTCCGTTACCTGATTGGCGAGTACGATGGAGACAATTTCGAGGTAGTAGGTACGGTTGCCCCTGGGCTGGTATTTCTGCATCAGGTTTTCGAAGATGGCGAGGCTGGCCGGTGTTGGGTATAAAATGGTGCAGTTGGATTTTGTGCTCAGGTAAAACTGTCAGGCCTTGGCAAAAGGCTCACCCATTTTTGAGAGGACGGCGAAGTATTCAGAAATATTTTTCGTGGCAATATAGTAATCAAAACTGGGGTCGGTCAAGAAGGCCGTAGCCCGCAGGTGGAAGGCAGAATTGGCATCGTAGGCATACGCCAGCACATTGGAGTCCACTAATTTTTAGTCTTCGTAGGCATAGTCCCGGATGTTGACGTGGTCGAGCTTGCCAGCAAGGTTGCCAATGCCAAATGCCCATTGTGTTTTCTCCTGTTTAGGTCGTTTTTTTGGTCGAATGGCAGGGTTGAAGGTGAAGTGCTTGATACCACTTTCTTTCAACACTTGAAGCAGCCGGAGGAACTCCTCGGCGCTGTCGAAATGGATGGTGAATTCTGCCGTCATGGTCAGGGAATTTTTACAAAAGTAACCCAGAATTAGGGGAAATAGTTACGACAATGAAAAAAAGCTACTACCTCTTCAATCCCGGCAGGATGAGCCGGACGGACAATACCCTGCGCTTCGACCCGGTGGACAAGGACGGCAACCCCGGCCCTGCAAAATACCTGCCCATTGAGGGCATTGATAACCTTTATGTTTTCGGCTCGGTGGATGCCAATAGTGCCCTGTACAATTTCCTCGGCAAGTCGGGCGTGAGCGTTCATTTTTTCGATTATTACGAGCATTACACCGGTTCGTTTTATCCGAAGGAATACTTGCTGGCGGGCAAGATGCAGATTGAGCAAACGAAGGCTTACCTGAGCAGCAAAAAGCGGCTTTCCATCGCCGTAGCATTGGTGGAGGGCGCCAGTTTTAACATGCTGAAAAACCTGCGCTACTACGACAACCGGGGCAAGGGGCTGGACGGGCAAATCGCCGCCATCGAGCAGTACCGGGAGAGCCTGCCGCGGGCGAAGGATGTGCCGGAGCTGATGGGGTTGGAGGGCAATTGCCGGCAAACTTACTACGATGCTTTCGAGGGCATCATCGCCACTTCTGATTTCGAGATGGGCGGCAGGATAAAGAACCCGCCATCGAACGAGGTGAATGCGCTGATTTCGTTTGGTAATTCACTTTGTTACACCGTGGCGCTCGATGCCATCTATCACACACAGTTGAACCCCACCATCAGCTACCTCCACGAGCCGGGCGCCCGCCGCTACTCGCTTGCGCTCGACCTGGCGGAGATTTTCAAGCCCATATTGGTGGACCGCACTATTTTTTCGGTGCTGAACAAGAAGATGTTGAAAGCGTCCGATTTTGATTTTTCATTGAAAGGCTGCCTTCTGAAAGACCCTGGCCGAAAGACTTTCCTCGCTGCCTTTGATGAGAAGCTGAACGAGACTATCAAGCACCGGACGCTGAACAAGGTGGTGAGCTACAAATACCTCGTCAGGCTGGAATGTTACAAACTGGCGAAGTACGTGATGGGGCTGGAAGAGGCTTACAAGCCTTTCAAGATTTGGTGGTAAATTGGATTCAAAAAGCATGGCAGGTTTTGGAGACCTGCCTCGTTGGAGGACGTTCGCCCATGTTTTCAGTGGTGGAGGCTGAAGCCATCTTTGAGAGAAGCACCTCAGACGTTGCTGCTTATTTTTCAACAATTGCGATGTACTGCATATTGGTTTACGATATCAATGAAAAGCGGGTGGGCAAGATGCTCAAGCTTTGCCGCCGGTACCTGAATTGGATTCAGAACTCTGTATTCGAGGGGGAAATCACGGAGTTGAAGTTGAAGGAACTTATCCATGAGGCGAAGCAATTCATGGATGTGAGGACTGATAGCCTCATCATTTTCACGAGCCGCCAGCAGAAATGGCTCGATAAACAGATAGTCGGAAAGGAAAAGAATGAGTTGGATAATTTTCTTTGACAGGTCGTCGAAGCCGGTTTTTTGTCCTTGGCAAGGCAAGCTTTGGGCCCTGTTTCACCCACGGAAACCAGTTTAATCTGTTGATTATCCGCAGGTCGTCGAAGCTCCGGTAAAATCGTGGGATTGGAGGTGGACGACTTTTCTTCTTTAAAATCAGCAAAATACCATGGTCAAACTACTGCGAATCAATAGATTTTATATCTTAGCGCAATGGCTCTTAATCGCACCGGCTGGAATTGAAACGTAGGAAATTGTAGAAATTTTCGGCGACGTGGCGGCCTCTTAATCGCACCGGCTGGAATTGAAACAAGAAAAGCATACGCAGAATGTGAACGCCTCGGGACTCTTAATCGCACCGGCTGGAATTGAAACAAATATATGTGGGCCAGCCAATACACCGCCCGCTATCTCTTAATCGCACCGGCTGGAATTGAAACACGTGATAACGGTGCTGGGTGCAACGGGGTTTGTCGCTCTTAATCGCACCGGCTGGAATTGAAACTCCCTTACTTTGCAGTTCCACCGCCGGGGCGAGTTTCTCTTAATCGCACCGGCTGGAATTGAAACTAGACACCGCCCTCGCCATGTCCGACATCGCCTTCTCTCTTAATCGCACCGGCTGGAATTGAAACGTTCCTGCACGAAGGCGGACAGTACGTCGTCCGGCTCTTAATCGCACCGGCTGGAATTGAAACCTTTTCGAGGAGGGAGACACTTTGCAGTTTGACCCTACTCTTAATCGCACCGGCTGGAATTGAAACGTTTCACCATGTCGGTGCTGGTGCTGTAGTTCACTTCTCTTAATCGCACCGGCTGGAATTGAAACCCCCTTGGTGTGTTTCAAAGAACTTATGAAAGATAGCTCTTAATCGCACCGGCTGGAATTGAAACCCTCGGCAACGTCATCAATCAAAAAACAGCAATGGCTCTTAATCGCACCGGCTGGAATTGAAACTTTTCTAAAGACAACAACAGGCGGCGGAACTACAGGCTCTTAATCGCACCGGCTGGAATTGAAACCGGCCACTTCGTTCCTGGCGTTCCCGCCGCAAATCACCTCTTAATCGCACCGGCTGGAATTGAAACAACAATTTTCTCTTATTTCTTTAGCAAAGAGAAATATCTCTTAATCGCACCGGCTGGAATTGAAACCTTACAGTTACTTTCTTTGAATTTTTCATTTTTTTAAGCTCTTAATCGCACCGGCTGGAATTGAAACTTCATCTCTATTTTGCTCGATGAACCCAGCACGAAGCACTCTTAATCGCACCGGCTGGAATTGAAACTTTCGTTTTGGACGGGCGCTTGTATCAACCTGGTCAGCTCTTAATCGCACCGGCTGGAATTGAAACTTGAAAAGCGATACGGCAAGCAATTCTGGTTGCGGCTCTTAATCGCACCGGCTGGAATTGAAACGAGAATTGCGAGAATTGGAAAAAGATAGTGCGGAAACTCTTAATCGCACCGGCTGGAATTGAAACCGGCTACGACGGAATTAGGGGCGTGGTATGAGCAATCTCTTAATCGCACCGGCTGGAATTGAAACCAAAAGGCAGCAACCACACCGGAATTTATTTTTGGCTCTTAATCGCACCGGCTGGAATTGAAACAAATAATCTCATGAAAATTTCACAGATGTTAAAAACTCTTAATCGCACCGGCTGGAATTGAAACACAAGTGGCAGGTTATTTCAATTCCCGCCATTCGGGCTCTTAATCGCACCGGCTGGAATTGAAACGAAGTAAAAGAATTTTATAAACAGTAACCATATTTCTCTTAATCGCACCGGCTGGAATTGAAACGGCGAAGAAAAAGAAGTAGTAACCCTAACAGGATTACTCTTAATCGCACCGGCTGGAATTGAAACCTATGGTCGTGATTTCTTTAAAGATGTCCATTTATAGCTCTTAATCGCACCGGCTGGAATTGAAACGCGTTACAAACCTATCGTTCCATGCCCCCTTGACCACTCTTAATCGCACCGGCTGGAATTGAAACATGTCCACAGTGTTCCCCGTCAGCCCTCCCGTTACGCTCTTAATCGCACCGGCTGGAATTGAAACACAGCCTTAATCCCCCCCCCTGCTTTGTC
>SCUG01000614.1 GCA_004297645.1 Saprospiraceae bacterium
CCAAACTCCGCATGAAGGGCAACCCGAATCTCGGCCTTGCGAAGTCGGTGATGATTGGCATTCGCAACCCCGTGAAGGGCGCTGATTGTGACCCCGGCGACAAAAAGAGCGTAGAAATCTGGGTGAACGAGCTACGTGTTTTCGGCCTCGACGAGCGGGGCGGCGTAGCTGCCACGGCCCGCCTCGACTTACAGATGGCCGACCTTGGCACCCTCACCTTGTCCTCAAAATACAGCAGCATAGGCTTTGGCGCCCTTGACAAGCAATTGGCCGAACGCAGCCGCGAGCAAATCGCTCAATACGACATCGCCACCAGCGTGGAATTGTCCAAGTTTTTGCCGTCGAACACCGGCCTGCGCATTCCGTTTTATTTCCAGTATTCCAAAGAGACCCGCAACCCACAGTACGACCCTTACGACTTAGACATTGCGCTAAAAGACAAACTGGCTAATGCCGGTACTCCCGAAGATAAAGCTATCATAAAGGAGCAGGCGCAGACGGTGACGGAGATAAAAAGCTACAACTTCACCAATGTGAGAAAAGAACGCACCAACCCCGAAAAAAAACCTATGCCCTGGGATGTGGCGAACTTTAGCTTTACTTATGCATACGATGAAACGACGCGACGCGACCCCATTATCGAAAACGATGTGCTCACTCGCCGACGCGGGGCCATTGACTATTCCTTCTCGCGGCAGGTCAAGTACATTGAGCCACTGAAAAATGCCATCAAAGACGACAAGTACCTGGGCTTTCTCAAAGACTTCAACTTCAACCCCCTGCCCAATTCTTTCAGTTTCAGCACCGACCTCGACCGCCGCTTCAACACCACCAAATACAGGTTTGCCGGCACCAATCCGCTGTTCAACACATTTTACAATAAGCAGTTTCTGTGGAACCGCAATTACGACCTGCAATGGGATTTGACGAAGAGCCTGCGCTTTCAGTTCAATGCTGACAACCAGGGTATCATAGACGAGCCAGACGAAACCCAGATGCTTCAGCGCTCGGCCCTGCCCGCCGCCGATCCGCTTTATATCTCCGACATCGGCCAATACCGCCGGGATTCAATTTGGGCGAACCTCAAAAATTTCGGGCGCACCAAAAACTACCAGCACAACATCAGCCTCTCGTACAATTTGCCATTGAAAAAAATACCTTTCATGGATTGGGTGAATATGAAGGCCAGCTACCGCTCCACCTACGCTTGGGATGCCGCCAGCCAGGCACCCAGTGCGCTCAGCCTCGGCAACGTCATTCGCAACGGCCAAAGCCGCCAGATAGACGGCGATATGGATTTTGAAAAACTCTACAACTACTCCCCGTACCTCAAGAGCATCAATTCCAAACAGCCCGGCCGCTCAGGCCGCGGTAGCCGCGGTGGCAATACAAGCCGTAGCCGTGACAAAGGCGGTGACAAAGCTGGCGGCAAAGGTGTTGATAATGGCGGTGATAATGGCGCCGGTGTACTCTCTGACCCCGGCAGCAAGAGTGACAAAAGTGCACCCGATGCCAACGACCCCAGCGGTAAAGACCGCAAAAACCGCCCTGCTGGTAACAATGTAGATTTGCCGGGTGGCGATCAGAACGGCAATGCCGGCAATAGCGGCGGGGACACCGGCCGTCCGTCAAAGAAAAAAGATACCGGCCCGGGCACCATCGAGCGGGTGCTCGTCAGGCCTCTTATGCTGGTGCGTAAACTGAAGCTAAACTATCAGGAAGAATTCTCCACCGTGGTACCGGGTTATCTGCCGGGTAGCCAGTTATTCGGTATGCACTCATTCGATTCGCCGGGCTGGGGTTTCGTCGCAGGCTTGCAGCCCAACATCAACCAAAGCAGCTATTACTCGCCCAACGACTGGCTGTATTCCAACTGGGACTGGATCACCGGCGACCAACTTCTCAACCAGCCCGTCACCCAGAATTACAAACAACAGATGGATGGCAAGCTAACGCTCGAACCATTTACCGATTTCAGGATAGACGTGGAGGCCAGCCGCTCCAAAACCGAAAACCACAGCGAGTTTTTCCGCCGCGACGAAATTTCCGGCGACCCGAACGACCGTTTTCAGGAAGAATTCAAACACCTCATTCCGAGCGATTTCGGCTCTTTTACCGTTTCTTATTCAGCGCTGAAAACGCTGTTCAATGATAACCTCGACGGCCTGTTTCACGGTTTCGAAGACAACCGGGTCATCGTGGCCAACCGCCTCGGGTCCGGCCCTCCGGGCAGCCACGACAACGAGGAAGATGCCATCCTGGGATACCCCCGCGGCTATGGACGTTATCAGCAAAACGTTCTCGTACCGGCCTTCCTGGCTTCCTATACCGGGCAAGATCCAGCCACTATGAAGGTCAGCACCGATTATATTAACGACGTGCTCACCAAAACCCTGCCCCGCCCCAACTGGCGGCTGACTTACAACGGCCTGTCGAAACTCGCACCGTTCAAAGAAATCTTTCAGAGCTTCAGCATCAGCCACGGCTACAAGGGCACGCTCACGGTCAACTCATTCAAAACAAACCTCCAATACGATTTAAACGCCCCTATAAAACAGGACCAAACCAAGCTCGATTATTACACCCGTTTCGAAGTGCCCAATATTCAGATTCAGGAGGCGTTCGAACCGCTGGTTGGTGTGGACATGCGCCTCAAGAACGATATGTCTTTCAATGTGGAATACAAAACAAACAGATCCCTGAACATGGGCTTCGTGGACAACCGCCTCCAGGAAACGAAGGGCGAGGAATTCACCATCGGGTTCGGCTACAAAATAAAAGACGTGAAGTTCGGGTTCCTGTCGCCGAAGAAGAAAAAGAAAAAGCCCGGTACCGGCATCATCGGCCAGGGGCAGCAACCCAATGCCCCCGGCAGCAGCCGTGGGCAGGGTCAGGCCGGCGACCTCCAGTTCAACTTCGACCTCTCGCTGCGCGACGACATCACTAAAATTCACGAACTCGACACCGACTTAGTGGAACCCAGCCGCGGCAATCGCACGCTGACCATTGGCCCGTGGGCCGAGTACCAGTTGAGCAAGCAACTGTCGCTGCGCTTCTTCTTCGACTATCGTCGAAACGAGCCGAAAACCTCACAGGGCTACCCGACAACCAATATCCAGAGCGGCGTGACGGTGCGCTTCTCGCTGAATTGACGGGAGGCGTGAGGCGGCGGACGGCCCGGCCGCTAAAATTTAATAATTGAAAGAGAAAGTGGCGCCCTCTGCCGGGGAGCGCCGCTTTTTTTATACGAATAGGCAGGGCAACTCTTTTCCCGTAAATTGCACCAATAAGACAAATCCAGTTTCAAAAATCACCGGCACATTTGCAGCACAACGACGAATATCATTTGGTGAGAGGCTGCCTTCGGGGCGAGCGGCAACAGCAGCGGGCGCTGTACGAGCGGTACAAAGTGCCGATGTTCCGGCTGTGTTTGCGCTTTGCCAGCGACCGGGCCGAAGCGGAAGATTTACTGCAAGAGGGCTTTGTGAAAGTGTTTGACGATTTGCACCAGTATAGCTTTCAGGGAGCATTCGGAGGCTGGGTGCGGCGGGTCATGCTGAATGTCGCTTTGCAGCATGTGCGCAAACAGCAGCGCATGTTTCCTGTCGTTGATGTGGATGCTTATACCAACTACCTCCCCTCGGGAGACGACATCATCGCCCAACTGGATGCCGAAGCACTCACGAAGTTCATTCAACAACTACCGCCGGGATACAGGGCCGTGTTCAACTTATACGTGGTGGAAGGGTATCCTCACAAAGAAATTGCCGGAATGCTGGGCATTGACGTGGGCACTTCAAAATCCCAGCTTTCGAAAGCAAAAACCGCCCTGCGGGGTATGCTGGAACGAGTGATGATAACTTAGGCTATGGCCGTCAGCTATTGACTGTCAGCCTCGACGCACAGCCAATACCACCGGCATATAGCCAGCATGATAACAAGAGATGGAATCGCACAATGACAAATTAGAAGAGTTCTTCCGCAGAACACTCGATGGGCAGAACGGCCAGCCTTCGGGCAATGGATGGGATATGCCCTCCGGCAAGGTTTGGCAGGGCATCGAAACAGGTATGAATACCAACGGCCGCCGCAAGCCGGGTTTTGTGAAATACGGACTGATGGCACTCGTGCTGTTGCTCGTATCAACGATAGCCTACCAATGGTGGACTTTTGATGAAAAGGTGGAAAACCTCACAGAACAGGTTCACCAGCACGTTGCCACGATTGAACAACTTGAAAAGGACCTGAATGAAAAAGAAACGAATCGCCCGGAAAAAGCCGCTTCGGACGGCATCGTGAAAGAAGATAGTGGAGGGAAATTGCCCACCGGCGCAACCACCACCGGCGGCATGATTGCCGGGAAAAGTTTAGCTAATCAAAAAAGAGAGGCTGCCTCACCGGCCTTCACTTTTAAGGCAGCAGGGGCAAATGCTTACCTGCCAAATCGCAATCCGGAGGCCACGACGAGCGCGGCAGGTGGCAATCAACGGGGCGCCGTTTCCCCCGGCACGGCAGATGCCTCCGCTCAAAATACAGCCATTTCGGCAAACTCCTCTGAAAAGCGTTTGGGCGCAGCCCAAATGGAAACCGGCGTTGCAGACGCTAAAATGGCAGAAACTTCCACAGCGCAGTTACTGCTCAAATGGCCGGAACTGAAAACTGATTCCCCACTTTCTATTTTTATAAAAAACTCCGGAACTCCGTCCATATTACTGACCTCAGCCACCAACCCGCCGTCTCCGCAGAAGCTACATACCACGCTCAACGCTTACTTTTCTCCAGCCTATTCCTGGCGCAGCATTCGCCATAAAATGACGGACGAGTCCACCCCGTATGAAAAAACGGAGTCGCCAGAGTTGTCCTACACGGCGGGTGTGCTGGCGGGGGTAAATGTGTCGAGTCGGTGGCATCTCTATTCGGGCATCAGCTACCAGCGTTTTTCCCAAACTTCGGAACACACCATCGGCCTGCGCTACACCACCAGCCAGGCCATAACCGACCCAAATGGCAACATAGTAAGCACGTACCAAACGAATCTTCAAACTTCATTCGGCGACGCCGAAGTGGAGTTGCGCGTAGCCAACAACAGCAGCAGTAACGAGCCGGACATCAACGAAGGGCATATTTTCCCGGTCCGCTTTACGGCAGAGGAAAGGCTGGAACACCTCGGCATACCAGTGCTGCTCGAATACCGCGTGGGAGGCAAGCAGTTGGCGCTTTCCCTGAAAGGGGGTGTCGTGGGGAGTTTTCTGGTGGGAAAAGAGATGCGCATCACCGGCGTACGCGCAATGCACCCCCGGCTCATATCGCGTGAAGTGGATATCCCTGCCACCAAGTTTTTGAGAAACATAAACGATTTCACCCTTGATACACAATTGTCGGCGGGTGTTCATGCCGGGCTGTCGAAACGACTGTCGCTGGTGCTCGAACCAACCTTTCGCATCAATATCACGCCCATTTTCGAAAATGCAAGGCTGGAGACCCGGATGTTTTCTCTGGCATTGAATACAGGCATTTCGGTGCGGTTGTGAGGATGGATTTGGTGGCCAGTGGAAACAAAAAGCCCTTCGGTATTTCCGAAGGGCTTTTTGTTTCCACTGGGACGGTGCGCAACGAATGCCACCGGATATTCGTATTTTTAATGACGATGACCGGCCAATGACTTTTTCACCGGAAGCTAAATCCCAAACAAGCTCTATAGGAATCAGCATGGCAAGAAGTGGAGGTAGAATTGTTTGAATAAAAGCAGCCACCTTTGTCATGCCATGCACGGTGAGGCCGTTTTGAGCTTGAAAGACCCAGGATACCTTATTTAATTGAGCACGTAAACATTTTCACATGAAATATTTGCTAACCATCCTGTCCATTTTATTGGTTATTGCGCTTCCTGACCAAGCCTTTGCCCAAAAGCAAATAAGGAAAAAGGGCCGGTCGCGGGCAAAAACCGAAGTGCGGCCACTCGACCTTTATCTGGAGCAATCCGCTATTTTCAGCAAAAGTTTTACGGGATTTGCCCTTTATGACCCGGCGAAAAACCAGATGCTCTACGAGTACAATGCAGACAAGTATTTTACCCCGGCATCCAACGCCAAGCTGTTCACCTTTTACACAAGCCTTCGTATTTTGGGGGATTCCATCCCGGCACTGCAATACAGCAGAGAGGGGGACCTGATGGTATTTTGGGGCACGGGCGACCCCTCCTTTCTTCACCCCGGCCTGGCGCAGAATCCCGCCGTTTTCGATTTTCTGAAAAACTGCGATGCGGAACTCCTGTTTTGCCCGGCCAATTTCCAAGACAAACGCTATGGCTCTGGCTGGATGTGGAGCGACTTCCCGTATTATTACCAAGCCGAGAAATCTCCATTTCCGGTGTATGGCAACGTGGCCCACTTCCGGCGGGATAGCATCGGGCGGGGCATCGAGGTAGTGCCATCATTCCTGAAAGAAAATCTGCGCCCCGGCCACTCGTTCGATAAGGATGATATTGTCGGACGCATGGAATTTGACAACAGTTTCATCTACGATACTTCGGCGGTGAAGGGGGACGAATTCGAGCTTCACGTGCCCTTCCGCTACACCCCGGCCTTTTTGGCGGAAATTTTGACCGACACGCTGGACCGCCCTGTACATGTGCTCGAAGCTGATATGCTGCCACCATCAAATGCGCATACTTTATTCAGCCTGCCCGCTGACAGCTTGTACCGCCTGATGATGCAGGAAAGCGACAATTTTGTCGCCGAGCAATTGCTGCTACTCTGTTCGCAAGAAAAATTCGGCGTAATGAACACGGAGAAAATCATCGGCTATTCCAACAAAAACCTTCTGAACGACCTGCCGGACGAGCCGCAATGGGTGGATGGCTCGGGCCTTTCGCGCTACAATCTGTTTACCCCGCGCTCCATCGTGAGCCTGTTAGAGAAGATTTATCAAATAGTGCCACGGGAACGTCTGTTCAATATTTTCGCCGCAGGCGGAGTCTCCGGCACCATAAAAAACAACTACCAAAATGGCAATCAGCCCTATGTCTTTGCCAAGACCGGCACCTTTCGGCACAACCACTGCATCAGCGGTTACCTGCTTACCCAAAGCGGGAAGGTGCTCATCTTTAGCTTTATGCACAACAACTTTACGAATGGCACCACGCCGATTAAAAAGGAGATGGAAAGAGTGCTAAAGACCGTCAGGAATAAATTCTGATTTGCAACGAGAGAGATGGCAAGCCTGGTCTTCGCCACGGATTGCCACCATTATACTCCCCTATCTTTAAACTGTATCCCCTCGTAGTGAATGGTAGTTTTCCCAAAATGCCCGGTGCTTTCGAGCGGCAGGGTTTTGAACCCTGCGCTTCAGGTACGAAAACGCAGGGTTCAAAACCCTGCCGCTCGAAATACCAGCATTTTTTGAGGGGATACAAATAAATCAACAGATAGGCAAAGGCAAGTTTCAATAGAAGGGGGATGCTTTAAGTAAATGGGAAGTTTTGATTTTCATTTTTGGCAAGAAAAACAGGCTCAAAAAACAGCGCTCAATTTGGCCCCATAGCGGGGCATATCCACTGGCTCTGCTGCTCCATTTACGCAGCAATTCTCATCAAATCAAATTTTGTATTTTAAGTTGGCGAACAACCCCAAAGTTTTATCTTTGCGCCGGTTTTCGGGGAAGCCTCCTTTTGGGCGGAAAATACTCACCAGAAAAATTTAAAAATTACAAAATCAGCATGAAAAATATAGGTAACGTCAAGCAAATTATCGGGGCAGTAGTGGATGTGAGTTTTGCGAAAGAAGGCTCCAAATTGCCTGAAATTTTGAATGCTTTGGAATTGAAGCGCCCCAATGGCGAAACCCTTGTCATGGAAGTGCAGCAGCACCTCGGTGAAGACAGCGTACGGGCCATCTCTATGGACTCTACCGATGGTCTGAGCAGGGGTATGGAAGTTGTTGATACGGGCCTACCCATCTCCATGCCGGTGGGTGATGATATTAAAGGCCGGCTGTTCAACGTAGTTGGCCAGGCCATTGATGGCATCGGCCCTGTGGCCAAAACCAATACCTACTCCATTCACCGCAAGCCGCCAACGTATGAAGAGCTTTCCGTGGAGAAAGAAGTTCTCTACACGGGTATCAAAGTTATAGACTTGGTGGAGCCTTACATGAAGGGGGGTAAAATCGGCCTTTTCGGAGGTGCCGGCGTGGGTAAGACCGTCATCATCATGGAGCTTATCAACAACATCGCCAAAGCATACGAAGGTATTTCGGTGTTCGCCGGTGTTGGGGAGCGTACCCGTGAAGGCAACGACCTCCTCCGTGAAATGATTGAATCCGGTGTAATCAACTACGGCGGTGAGTTCAAAAAGAGCATGGAAGCCGGTGGATGGGACTTGTCGAAAGTAGATAAAAAAGCTTTGGGCGAATCGCAGGCTACCCTGGTGTTTGGTCAGATGAACGAGCCTCCCGGAGCACGTGCAAGAGTAGCCCTATCGGGTTTGACAGTTGCCGAATACTTTCGTGATGGCGATATGAACGACCCGACCGGTGGCCGCGACATCCTATTCTTCATTGACAATATATTCCGTTTCACGCAGGCAGGTTCTGAGGTCTCGGCCCTTTTGGGGCGCATGCCTTCCGCCGTAGGTTACCAGCCGACGCTGGCCACTGAAATGGGTGTCATGCAGGAGCGGATTACTTCCACCAAACGCGGTTCCATTACTTCCGTCCAAGCTGTTTACGTGCCTGCGGATGACTTGACGGACCCCGCCCCGGCTACCACTTTTGCCCACCTCGACGCCACCACGGTGTTGAGCCGTAAGATTGCTTCGCTCGGTATTTATCCTGCGGTCGATCCGCTTGATTCCACCAGCCGCATCCTTGACCCGGCCATCATCGGCGACGAACACTACAATTGCACCCTGAGAGTGAAGACTTTGCTCCAGCGCTACAACGAATTGCTCGACATCATTGCCATCCTCGGTATGGAAGAGCTTTCGGAAGAAGACAAACTCGTCGTACACCGTGCCCGCCGGGTGCAGCGTTTCCTCTCTCAGCCGTTCCACGTGGCCGAGCAATTTACCGGCACACCGGGTGTGTTGGTGCCCATAGAGGACACCATTCGCGGCTTCACCATGATTATGGACGGCGAAGTGGATCAATACCCTGAAGCTGCCTTCATGTTAAAAGGCACGATTGACGAAGTAATTGAGGCCGGTAAAAAAATGCTGGCAGAAGTTGAATAATAAGGAGCGATGAATGCTACATTTTTTGAGTTTCACATTCATCGTATCTCAATCATTTTTGGATAAAAATGGACATAACAATTCTAACGCCCGATAAAGAAGTTTTTCACGGCGCCGTGGTATCGGTAAAGGTGCCTGGCACTACCGGCCAGTTTCAGGTGCTTAACAACCACGCTCCGATAGTTTCTTCTTTGGAAGAAGGTGTGATAGACTTAGTGACTGATGGTGGCTTGTACAGATATTATGACGAGGAAAATGGCACCATCAAAGAAGGGTCGGAGCCGGGAAGAAAAGTGAGATTTCACATTTCCGGCGGCTTTATAGAAGTGTTGAATAATCAAATTGCCCTGCTTGTACGAGGGCTTGGGAACAATAACAAATCTAACTGATTTTATTTTTATTTCGCTGTTGTTATAGGGAGAAGACGGAGGGTCTTCTCCCTTTTTTTGTGACTACCGTTAAAGCTTGTCATCCACATCGGCAAGTTCTTTCAGGTCCAACTCACCAAACCAGGCTTTCATTCTTTTTCTCGCTTTAATGCGCACCTCGTCACTGATAAAACATGCGATGGTGATGAGGCCGAAGCTCAAGACTCCCAAGTCGTCGGTGAAGCCAATGATGGGAGTCAGGTCGGGTATCCAGTCTATGGGGCTGATGAAATAGCCGAGCACCCCGATGATGATGCTTCTCGCCCAGTTGGGCGTTTCCTTGCGGGTAAAGGCATAGTACATCAGAAGGGCGCTGTACACCGTTTTAATGCCAGCCTGCCGGGCGAAGCGGCCGAGCTTTATGAACAACTTCTTTTCAGAAAACTGACCGGCATATTTTTGAAATGGATTTTCCATCATAGGGTCGTTTGCGATTATTGTTTCATCTTGTCCAGCAACTGCTCATATACGCTGACCCTCTTTTTATTCAGGCCGTAAGAGCCGTGGGTAAATATGGCGTAAATGAAGTAAATCATTCCGAGAACAAAGATGCCGAGGCTAAGGTTGCCGATGCCTTTGGCGAACAACGCCACGCTATAAAGTACAAACCACGGAATGCCTACCCACAAATCCATTTTTATGGAGCGTTTCGAGCGCCCGATATTCTCTTCCAACCACGCGGAAGTAAGGTCTTGTGCTGCCAGAGTCTTGCGCTCCCTTTGCGGCAGTGGCTTGATGATTTTCTCCAGTTCCGTGGTTTGCAATTTCTTAGGCATGTGTCTTTTTTCCGGTAAAAATAGACAGAGAATCCGAAATGATGGAAGTCCGGCAGTTTTCCAGTTCATCAGTCAATAATAGATAAGGAACGTGCGCAAAATAAGATGAGGCTGTCTCAAAAGCCTAAAATAGACAGGATTCACAGGATTCACAGGATTTTCCACACCTGATTTTCAGTTGTTTATATCCTGTTCATCTTGTCAATCCTGTCAAAAAGCGACTTGTGAGACAGCCTCAAAAAGAACATCTTATTTCGAACACGTTACTATACTTTTGAACGCCAGGTTTTGTCCATTTGACATTTGCTATTAAACTTTAGCCATCCGGGTAATCGGGATGCAGCCAGAACCAAATAGGCTTAGTACATACAAATAGTGAGGGCAATGAATTTCGATGGTATGATACTACAATAACACTTGACATTGTGTGCCCCGGCGCCGCCTCCGGCGGCGCCGGGGGGAGGGGATATTGGGGGCTTCGCCCCCAAACCCCTAAGCCAGCGAAGCCAGCGCCAAATACCCGGGATGGAC
>SCUG01000615.1 GCA_004297645.1 Saprospiraceae bacterium
TGCTGTGAGCGGCGACGGTTGCAATACAAAATAATTTTGGGTAATAGTGGCGATGGCACCTGGCGCCAATGTGCCAACGCTCCAAACCAAGTCGGTGTATAAACCGAAACTGCCCTGCGAAACGCTGTACTCGTTGCCACCTACAAAAACAACACCTGAGGGTTTTGGAAAATGCACCTTCACCCCGGTGGCCGCCTGGGTGCCTGCATTTATCAGCGTAGCTGTAAAAGACATATCGTTGTAAACCTGCAAAATAGCCGGGTTGGCGCTCATCGTCATTTCAAGGTCCACTCCTCCGGCCTGCTGTTCAATGATTGAAAAGCTCCGGTCCATGGGTGCTGCAGGATTCCAGTTGGCGTCCCCGGCCTGGCTGGCTCGCACGATGACGGTGCCGGCCGTTCCGGCCAATGTAACCGAGTTTCCGGCCACGGTGGCCGGGCCGCTGACGATGCTGAAGCTCACCGGCAGCCCGCTCGTTGCGGTAGCCGAAATCAGGAAAGGCGCATCGGTGGTCAGTTTATTTGCAATGGCCGGGAAGTTTATCGTCTGGGTTTGCGGCCCCGTGCCGTTTACAGAAATAGCAAGCGATGCCGCCGCCGCATTGCCGTCGTTATCCGTCACTGTGAGGGTGGCGGTAAATATGCCAGCCGCCGTGTAGGTGTGATTGGCCATGCCGCCATTTCCCGATGTGCCGTCGCCAAAATCCCAGGCATAACTCGCGACGGAGCCGTCTGCATCGGTGGACGAGGAAGCGTCGAAACTGACAGTTAGCGGGGCATTGCCACTCGCCGGGCCGGCGGTAAAAGCCGCCGTGGGAGGTGCCGATCCGTATGGCAGCAGCCTGATGCCGGGAATGGGACGTTCCTGCGCACCATTGGGAAGCTGCCACCCGACGGCGAGGTTGTCACCGCCGGTGCCCTCTTTTTGCAATGCTTCGATGTAATAAAGCTGCCCTGCCACAAGAGATACGGGCGCAGATTGTTGCTCCGCAAATTTATCCCATTGCCGCGAAGCTGACCACCCCGGCACGGAGGCGATGAGCTGTTTTCCTGTAGGGCCGGAATTGGTGCTGAGCCACAGCTCGCCGTTGTCGTCACTGGCAATCCAAAAGGTGTATTGTCCGCTGGCGGGCACGCAAATATAGCCGCGCACACGCGTGCCGTAATTATCGGCGGCATCTACGGATGTTTCAAAAATAGTGAGTTGGTCAGAGGTGTTAGGCGGCGTATTCACTGGAATCTGCGCCACGGAATTGCCAGTGATGCCCGTCCATACTTCATGCGAAATCAAGCCTGTGCCGACGCAGCCACCCGCCGGGTTCACATTTACCCAAAAGCTCCGCTCCACGTTGATGGCCGGGCCATAAGTGCCGTTGCCGGGCTGCGTGGCTACGATGGTCACTTTGCCCGGCACGCCGGTCAGCGCGACCGTGTTGCCGGTGACGACAACTGGCCCTTCCAATTTATAATAAGTGATGCCTAAGCCAGAAGAGGCAGTGCCGTTCAGCGTGAACGGGGCATCAGACACTACCTTGTCAGAAATAGACGGAAAGGTGATGGCCTGGCTGGCCCCGGCGCAGGCCGGGTAGATGTTTTTTTCATAAAAATCGGACTGACCGGCCGGGTCAGATACTTTCAACGTGACGCGGTACCAATAACTGGCACTGTAACACTCGACCGCCGTCAGCAGGACATTACCTGAAGGGTCGAATATTTCGGTGACAGGATGATAATGCCCGTTGTGGTGCAAAAACACCTTCCATTCGTAGCTCAGTTCGTTCTCCGTGTGGTTGGGGTCGCTCACATTGGCAGTCAGCGCCAGATTGGTGATGAAGGCTGGGTCGAAAGTGTTCACTCCGTCAATGCTGGTCGAGTTGATGGTGGGCGGCGTATTGTTCACGGCGATGCCGAGGGTGGCATTGGCCGTCAGGCCCTGATTATCTATCACCGTGAGGATGACAGGGTAGCCGGCGGCCACGTTATTGCCGGAATCGAACGTGTGTACCGGATTAAGGGCGGTGCTGGTGGTACCGTCGCCGAAGTCCCAGAGGTAGGTGAGCGGGTCGCCGTCTTGGTCGAACGTATTGGAAGAAGTGAAGTTCACGGTCATCGGGCCTGGGCCATAAGTTTGGTTAGCTTGCACAAAGACCACCGGGGCGTGGTTGGTCACCCCTGTGAAAGTAACCCGCCGGATTTGACTTGGGTAGCGCACGTAATAGAGATTGCCTTGTGAGGGGTGTGTACCGACGAAGACGCAGGCCCCAGCGTTGGATATAAAATTCCGCACCTCCGTGGGCTGCATGTTGGCGTCGAAGACGAAATTGCGAATCCAGCCTCCGCCGTAGTCTGCGTGGAAATAGGTATTCTTCCAAATGGGTGGAAAGTCACTTCCACTGTACCAGGTGCCGCCGGTGGAGGCATTTCCCAGAAACGATGGCCCTGGCACCGTAGCCGAGCCGATGTTGTAAATCGTGCCATTGACGAGGGCCCGCGGTGTACCAGTCCGCCAATCCGACACGGGCAGGTTATGGGTGGGCGGGGTGTAATTGCCATTGTTGTAGCCAGGCAGAAATGTCATGCCTTCGTATTTTGGCCAGCCGAAATTCATGCCGGGGCCATTCATCAGTTCCATTTCTTCACGGGTACCCCACCCTACGTCGCCGATGAAAAAAGTACCGGGGTTGCCATCAGTGGGAATATGGCTCCCCGATTCTGGCACCAAAGCCATGCGGTAGGGGTTGCGCAGCCCCCTCGCCCAAATTCGAGAGGCCGGGGAGCGTGGGTGAGCGGCATCGAAATAAGGGTTGGAGGATACGCCGTCGCCCGTCACGGGATCGAGCCGCAGGATTTTTCCGCTGTAATTGTCCAACGTTTGGCAGCGGTAAGCCCCGATATTTTGAGCGGGGGTAATGATACCATCTGTCAGGGCTTGCGCCCAATAAGTCTCGGAAGCGGAGCCTTCGTCGTGCGAGTTGTAACTCGCCCCGTCGCCGATGGAGGCCAACAGCGTGCCGTCATCGCCGAACACTAAGCTCCCTACCCCGTGCGATTCGTGCAAAATGGGCGAGCCGGTGGACGGTGATTCGCCGAATAACACAAACCGGCTCGATGGAATGACGGTGGTGAAATTGGTAGCCGGATCGGCCTGGTACCGCGTGATGCGGCCGATGGTGGCGTTAAAATACTCATTGGTATTGGGGTTATAGTTCGAGGTGCCGTAATTTAACAGGTGGTGCCGGTCCACGACGTACAGCAGGTAGATGTAGCCGTTGCTCAGGAAGTTGGGGTCAAGGGCAAAGCCCAACAGACCGAAGTCCCGCCAGCCACCAACCTCCGCGCTGATGTCTAACAGTGGTGTGGCCTGTTTTACGCCGTTCTCCACGATCCAGACCTTGCCGCCAGATTCCCAGGCGTACATTTTCCCGTTGGCATCCCAGGTGAATCCTACAACTTTGTCCCAGCCATCGAGGTACACCTGGTCGGTGAACCCACTGGGCTGGGCGATGCCGAAACCTTTGAAAATAAGGAGAAAAGCGATGATGAAAAGCAGGGTGTAACCCCGCAGGGTCAGGGTTGAAAGTGTCCGTTTCATTGGTGTTTGATTATATGTCATTACGTTAGCAAAGGGAATACATGCTAACAAATTAGTGGCAGCCAGTAACGGCTATTTTGTGTTAAATGTAAGTATTAATGTTGAAGGGAGAAAAACAGCGTGGTAAGACCAAATTCAAAAAGGAGGGTTTAGATACGGGCTGCAAGATGCAACAATTTACTCGTTTTGCCCGAATGAGTACAGAAAATGGGCTCTTTATGATTTTCTGTGGGTAAACAGATTTGCCGTGTTCTAATTTTACCCCAAAAAATGAACAACAAACATCTTTTTGAAATCGCATTGGGCGACATCCGCCCCTGGCACATTGAGCACATTGAATTCAAGCAACTGCATGAAAAAGTTCGGGAGTTGCACATCCAGCTTGATTTTCCTGCTGGCAGCCAGTTCCTTGACAGCTTTGGCGTTCCGTGCAAAGCCTACGACACGGAGCAGCACACCTGGCAGCACTTGAACTTCTTCGAGCACCGCTGTGCTACCTGCACGCCCGGGTTCCCCGCATCAGGGACAGCAAGGGCGCAGTGAAGAAGGTGCAAGTGCCCTGGGCAAGGCGGAACCATGGCTTCACGCTCATGTTCGAGGCATACGTCATGACGCTGCTGGAATTGGAGATGTCCCCCGGCGCTGTGGCTGATTTGGTCAAGGTTTATCCCCAGCGCGTCTGGGAAGTGTTCAACCACTACGTCGGGCGGGCCAAAAGTCAAAGCGACCACAGCGGCATCACCGAAGTAGGCATTGACGAAACGAGCAAGCGCAAGGGACACGACTACGTCACCGTGGGCGTTGACCTGCCACAAAGCCGGGTGTTCAAAGTGGTGGAAGGCAAGGACGCCGCAGCAGTGCGGGCGCTTGCCGGCCATCTTGAAGCCCAGGGCAGCCCGCCCGGGGAAGTCAGGCAAGTTTGCATCGCTATGTCACCCGCCTTCATCAGCGGTGTCATGGATGCCTTTGTCAATGCGAAAATCACCTTCGACCGCTTCCACGTGATGAAGGAGGTCAACAAAGCCCTCAACGAATTGCGCAAAGCCGAACAAAAAGAGTGCAAAGAACTGAAGAGGCACAAGTACACCTTGCTGAAAAACCCTGAAAACCTCACCGACAAGAAACAGGCAGAACTGGCAGACCTCCTTCAATTGTACCCCAAAATCGGGGAGGGCTACCGGCTCAAGACGCTGTTCAGGGAGTTTTGGCAGTTCGACCACCCCGCCAAAGCCGGGCGCTTTTTGAAAGACTGCTGCAAACAGGCTGTGAAAAGCGGCATCTTTCCCTTTCAAAAAACCGTCAACACTATTAAAGCGCACTGGTCAGGAATCGTGAACTTCATAAAATCGCAAATAACGAACAGCATTCTGGAGGGCATCAACTCGAAAATCCAACTGGCGAAAAAACGAGCACGTGGCTACCGAAATGTCAATAATTTCATCAACACGATTTACTTCTTATGCGGCAAGCTGAATTTCAGCTACCCACGGGTTTTCATATAGAGCCATTTTTTCTAATAGCGAGAATTGCTGGCAGGCTTGACCAGAGCGGGCAACAGCAATTGCGAACAACGCATAGAATTGGTTGACAGGTTATTGGGATGGTGGCCGAATTCCGATGTCGCTTTGCCACAATTGCACATATCCGGGGACAGGGAATTCATTGGCTTTGTCTGGTTTAAATGACTCGAACAGCGGGGGATAAATTTTGTGATGCGCATCCCTCCCAGCTTCAAGATTGAACTGTGGTGCAATGAGGGAAACAAAGACAGGAACTTAAAGTTAAAGGTGGGCTATTAATCCCCCTGCCCAATATTTCGGATGATTTTTATAGCAAGGCGTTTGATTGGGATTTACATTTTTTCCAATTCTCGACCTGGTTTTTGTGAAATTTTCTAAAGTCAACTTGATTTCTTTGGTGTCCAGACCTCTACAGAAATAAGGGATGATGAGTGCCCTCTCTTTATAATTTCCAGGCCCGCCTGCACAAGCACAAGGTCTCGCACGGGTTGAACCCCGATGGGTCGGGGCAGTACCTACCGGAACAAACCTTCCAACAATTGACAAAAGGCAAACTCCGGCGTTTCAAGATAGACGGCAAGGATGTGCGCATAGACTCGAAGCTCATCAACTCGAACATCGCCAAATCCAACCGCCTACAATTAGTCATCGGGACAATCGGGCAATTTTTCAAAGGGCTGCCCCAAGCGCAACTACCCGATGCTTGAAGCAACAGACCTGCTGCGCTTAGAGGAACTGGTGGCAAAGCCAGTAGGCGCTCTGTGGCGCCCCTGGCCCGTTTCCGGGCAATGCCGGGACAAGCAGGTTGTCTCGCAGCATAGGGCACGAAATCTTATTCTGTTATATCAATGAACTTTTTTTTACCCCCTTTTTCGGAGGGGACTCAGAGCTAATTCCCTTTTGATTTATAAAGGAAAGAGTCTATTGCTCCCACGGCATTCGACAACTTGTCGTAGTCTATGCTATAGTGAATAAACTTACCATCTCTATGTGTCTCAACCAAGCCTGCTAACCTGAGAATGCGGAGATGTTGGGAAGTGATCGATTGCTCCAATTTGAGGGTGCTGTAAATTTTGTTGACATTGATGGCGCTGTTTTGATCGATAAATTGAAGGATTTCCATTCGAAGTGGATGGGCCAAAGCCCGTAAAATCTCCGATGACACCTGCAACTTATCGTTGTTGATGCTAACCTTAGCCTTTCTCATAGAAGTTACTTTAAATAGAAGTTAATAAATGCACGTAGCAAATATGCGCCATTTAATTATTTTTTCAAAACCATTATAAAAAAATACTGCAAACTTATTGATTTACAGCATTTTTTGAAAAGCCTTTACAATAAATAAACCTAAACATCGCGTTCAAATTTACTTTATTACACTCTGCATTTCAATTCATCGTAGGATAGATTTCTTTCATCAAAGGATTATTTTGGGTCTCCCTGTAAAAGGCAAGAATAGAGGGTCAACCGAACAAGATTTGGTTAACGCTTTTCTGTTATTGGTGTCAAGGAGCTAATTTTCCTGTGCAATAAACCAACTTAATGAGCCTTTCGTGGCGTTGTGCCAAGATACGGGCAAATTGATTGCTCAACGCCAGTACACATTTCATCGAGGACATAACTTTTAGGGGAAAGGGCCTGTTGGGCCGCCTGTTCCAGTTCCTTTGACCGCCCCCTGGCTTGGTCTGTCTGCATGGGCTGCATCCGACTGTCGGCAAGCATGGCGTTTGCAGTGTGGATGCCGAAAAGAATCCAAATGATTTCGGCGGGCGCTGTCCGCACCTTGACCTTTCGCAGCAGGCAGTGGTTTTTTTCGTTGCCAAAGCTGCCCTCCAGACGGGTGGCCCGGGCCCTGCCAAGGCCGGAGCGAAGTTGGGAAGCCTGTACAGAAGTGTCCTCCATGTCGTTTCCCTTCCTCTTGAAGCAAGTGGCAATGCTCTGTTTTTTAAGGAACCTGCGGTTGGCGTTGGAGGCATAGATTCGGTCGCCTGCGAATTGCCTCAGGGCTCCAAACTGCGAGCGGTGTTTGAATACGCTGCGCCATAGCCGCCTGCCCTCGTGGAATGCCTTGAAGCCCAAGTGCTCAATAAGGTTGACCCCTCCACCTGCGGCAGGTGCGCCTTTGCCTCAAATTCCACGGACTCGTTGTCAATTTCGCTCGCGACTGCCCCACCCATTTCGGAGTGAACTGACCCACCCCCAGCAGGCTAAAGAAAGCGAAAAGAGCATTGCTTTGCCAAAAAAACAAAGCGATGTCAAACCAACCTAAATCCATGCGACAGATACGACACATTCTTCAACTCCAAGCCCAGGGCGCCAGCATCCGCCAAACGGTAAAACGCACAGGCTATAGCCGGAACACTATCCGGGATTACCTGGGCCGCTGGGCTTCGCTGGGTCTTGCCATAGAAACTATCAACCATCTGGACTATGAAGCCCTTGGCTCCCTGCTGCTGGGCGAACAGAAGGCAGCCATCCCCCGGACGGAGCGACAGCGACAATTGGTGGAAAAACTGCCCCACTTTACCAAGGAATTGAAACGCCTCGGGGTCACCCGCCAGTTACTCTGGCAGGAATACCGGGCAAAAGACCCTGAGGACTTCGGGTACACGCAATTTTGCGCCCATCTGGGCGCCCATCTCCATCGCAGCGATGCGGTGATGCACTTCGAACACAAGGCAGGCGAAGAGATGATGATTGATTTTGCAGGGAAAACCTCGTTCTACGTAGACCCGGATACAGGCGAGTGCATGGATTGCCAGGTATTTGTAGCAGTCTTGCCCTGTAGCGGGTATTGCTATGTGAAAGCAGTTCCGACGCAGCGAATCGGGGATTTTGTGCATTGCATAGCGAATAGGTTCAGTTGGTTAGGCGGCGTTCCCCGGAGCGTTACATGTGACAACCTTCGCTCGGGCGTAAAGTGCCCCGACCGTTACGAGCCGAAGTTTACCGATCTGAAGGAGCAACTCAGCGTACATTATGGTTGCACTTTCATGGCTACCCTCGTTGCCCGCCCCCGTGACAAGGCTTTGGTGGAACGACATGTGCAGATTGTCTATCAGCGAGTCTATGCGCCCCTGCAGGATGTAACCTATACCAGCCTTCGGGGGCTCAACGAAGCAATAAAGTAGCGCTTGGGGGTACATCACACCCTCCCCTTTCAAGGTCGCAAGGGAGAGAGCCGGGAGCAGATATTCCGGGAGCTGGAGCAGCCGGGCTTGCTTGCGCTTGCCGCACAGCCCTTTGAAATCAAGCACACGGTAAGCGCCAAGGTACAGTGCAATTGCCATGTGATGCTCTGGGTCAGTACCGGCACATTTACAGCTTACCTTGGGCGCACATTGGTCAACAAGTCACCGTGGTGTACACTACTGCCACGGTAGAAGTGTACAGCTGGCAAGCCCGAATCGACCTGCATCAGCGCCGGGTGAAACCATATAGCTACACCACCATTGCGGGGCACTTGCCACCCGCCCACCAGCACTACTTGGAGCAAAAAGGCTATACAACACAATACTTTACAGACATGGCTGTCAGAATCGGGAGCAGTTGCCTGGCGGTAACGCAATACATCCTGTCCGCAAAAACCTTCCACGAAGAGTCTTACAACTCGTGCCTGGGGCTGCTTCGACTCGGTCCAAAGAAAGGGGAAGAGCGGCTCGAGTTGGCCTGCCGCCGGGCTATGAAGACGCAGCACCCGACCTACACCATTGTACACAACATCCTGCGCAACCACACCGATGCCCTCGAAAAAGAGGAGGGCACAGAGACAACAGGTGCAGGTGCCTCCGTTACCCAAACAGGGCATCAAAACCTGCGGGGGTAGAAGCTTTTTGGGGACAAGCAATTGTCCGAAATGACACTCCTTTGGAGAAGGCAGACAAATCATTGGCGCAAAGCGCCTCAAGTATTTTTTCACTATTTAACTGACCTATTGCAGGTCAAAAATTAGTTAATTTGAAAAAGGGTTCTAATCAACAATTAACTTGCGGCTAAAAGTAGCTGTATTATGAAGAACCCACAGATTTTAGACTTGTACTCGGACTACCTGATAGCGTCCTTTAGTTTTACGACTGCCACAGGTCTGTCCGAACTTTTGGACGGGGCGTTGAGCCACGACCAAATCAGCCGGTTTTTAGGGCAAAGCCTTTTCACACAACAGGACTACTGGAAGTGCATCAAGCCCTTGGTCCGAAAGGTTGAGCATCCCGAAGGGGTCATCAAAATCGATGACACCATTTTGGAGAAACCCTATTCCACAGAGAATGAAATCGTCTGTTGGCATTGGGACCACTCCAGAAAACCCCGGGCAGGGATGGTCAAAGGGATAAACATCCTCAACTTTTTGTACCAAAGCCCCCTTGGCACGACGGACTCTATTTCCATTCCGGCAGCCTTTGAAATCGTGAAAAAGACCGGGCCCTGGTTCGACAAAAAAAGCGGCAAGGTGAAAATGCGAAGCCCGAAGACCAAAAACGAAATGGCCAGGGAACGGCTGCGCATTTTGCACCACATCAACAAGGTCAAATTCAGGTACGTCCTGTGGGACAGTTGGTTTTCCTCGGACGACAACTTCGAATTTGTCCACTATGAGTTGAAAAAATACTTTGTAGCTGCCATCAAGGACAACCGCCTGGCAGCCCTGAGTATGGAAGACAAGCTTGCCGGCAAGTTTCACCGAGTCAAGGAACTGGAGGCACAAAAAGGCGAAGCTATTACTGTTTGGCTCAAGGGACTGGATTTTCCAGTGCTTTTGACCAAGCAGGTCTTTACAAACAAAGACGG
The DNA here is from genome assembly GCA_004297645.1 of Saprospiraceae bacterium. Taxonomy (GTDB): domain Bacteria; phylum Bacteroidota; class Bacteroidia; order Chitinophagales; family Saprospiraceae; genus UBA6168. The sequence goes on from SCUG01000615.1 coordinate 9,897, forward strand.
CTCCATCGGCGAATTGTACCTTGTTACCAACGACCTTGAACTGACAGGGCAAGCCACCTCTACCACCTATGAAGAACGATGGGGCGTAGAGGTATTCCACAAAAGCCTCAAACAGGAAGTGGGGTTGGAAAAATCCCCGACAAAGTACGAGGCCACCCAGAGCAACCATGTTTTTGCCGCCATGATTGCCTGGACAAAAATGGAACTGCTTCGAATCAAGGAGCAGTCCAACCATGCCGCCCTGAAAACCACGCTGTATGTCAAGGCCCTGAAAGCAGACTACGAAGAGTTGCAAGTGCTCAAAGAGCTTTCTTCCAAAGCCTTGCCGGTAGCTGCACAAAATACCCTACTTGTAGGGTAAGGCTGAAAACAAGTCTAAAAAACCTGCGCAACACAGCATCCGTCTGGGGAGGAGTTTTATTGTCCCTACCCAAACGAATATTGATGAACTGGTAAAGATTTCAATTTTCCAAACGATTTGACCTGCAATAGGTCAGTCAATAACAGAAAAGCGTTAACCAAATCTCGTTCGGTTGACCCTCTATTCTTGCCTTTTACAGGAAGACCCGATGTAAATGAAAAATGCGCCGACTGATTGTTTCACGTGAAACAAATTGTCGGTCAAAAGGCAACAAGTTGCCTGAAAATTCCCTAAAATCAAGTCATTGAAAACACAAAATAAAGACGACATTTCAACTCTGTGCTTTTAATGAGCCGGGTGAGCCAGCGGTTCGGGTACTTCAACAAGAAGGGACAAAACGTTTTGCGTAGCTCACCTAAAATACACAACCTTAGGTGATCGTAAATTCTCACTCTCTCTATGCTGAGAACGCAGCAAGAGCGAAAAAAAGCCTTGAAGAAACCTGCTTAGTATCTAACCTTTGAAGTTCGTGTTTTTTGTGGCATAAAAAGTCTTGGAACCCCTTTAAAAACTAAGCTGAGGGGTGATAAAAAGTTCTTTGAGTTTAAGGGCTGTCAAGATGATG